>NZ_JBHFNP010000231.1:0-39694 GCF_041929235.1 Microseira sp. BLCC-F43 | reverse complement strand
TAGGGACACCCCAGGAGAAAACTTTGAGTTAACGACCAAATTTACTGATGCCGTGTCACAATGTGATGTCGTATCAACAGGGGGTAGGGACACCCCAGGAGAAAACTTTGAGTTAACGACCAAATTTACTGATGCCGTGTCCCGACAATGTTATGCTGCACACAATTCATAACCGCTGTAATCTATCCTGAATATATGGAAACTAACGAGCTAAAGTTTTTATTAAAGTTGCTGGGTTGCCCGAATTACCGCTCATCCCTTACCGCCAGCGGTTTTAAAGATTTCAAGGGCAAGGACAAAATTTGTCAAGATTTGAGCGATCGCCAACTCGTAGACTACTCCCGCGAGATTGCCTCGGTCCAAATTCTACCGCCCGGTAGCGCCCTGCTGCAACTCGATGCCTCCCAACTGCCAATTTCAGCCACAGAACTGAAGGTGTTGCAGAAAATAGGCAAAACAGAGGGAAAAATCAAACCCAGCGAGATCGGAAAATTAGCGAAAACAGCCGCCAATCGCGACAATATCTTAGAAAATCTGGCTGAACGTGGCTTTATCGAAGTCGAGAATAAACGCAAAAGGCAGAACGCCGAAGTATGGCTAACTGAGCACGGACTAGAGTATCTCAGGGATGAATATACCGCCACAGGCAAGAATCCTACCCTCAGCTTGGATCTGCTGACAAATTACCTGGGATTTTTACGCAAATCCTTGCGCGCCCAAACCCATGTTCTCCAAACAGCGCCTACGATCGCTGACTTAAAACCCAGTGATGAAGAAATTTTACAGATCGTGCGGAATTTAGACCGAGAAGCTGGGACAGAGAATTACCTACCCATCTACTACCTGCGGCAGAAGTTACAACCGCCATTATCGAGGGAAGAATTAGATCAGGCGCTGTATCGCTTGCAACGGAATGACCAGATTGAATTGAGTTCGTTAGTAGATCCGACGCCTTATACAGGGGAACAAATTGACGCCGGGATTCCTCAAGATGTGGGAGGGGCGCTATTTTTTATTGTCGTGAACTAGAAATTTTTTCAGTAGCTCAATCATGACATCCATCGACGATATCATCAAACGCGAGGTTAACCCGTTTGACCCGACAACGTTTAAGCAAGGACACTTTTGGCTGGATAAACAAGACGCAGCGCTTACAGTTGACTCGATTCATGCTGAAGCGCTGGCAGAAATTGAATCCGTCCTTGACCTAGTTATTCAAGACCACTCTAGCCGCACCGTGATGCTTGCGGGTGATTCAGGTTCGGGCAAAAGTTATTTATTAGGTCGGATTAAACGCACTCTCAATCCCAGAGCTTTTTTCGCTTATATTAGTCCTTGGCCCGATAGCGATGGCATCTGGCGTCACATTTTACGCTATACCGTCGATAGCTTAATGTACGTGAGTGAGGGTCAAGCAGAATCTCAGTTAATGCTTTGGCTAAAGGGTCTATCTGCTTTCACAAAACGCAGCTTAAAACAGCGAATTTTTGATGATAGTGTCTGGAGTTTATTACAAAGCGATCGCCAAAAATTTATCAAGCACCTCAAAGACACTTATAAACAAGCTAGTATCTACAACGCCGATAATTTTTTTGGAGTGCTGCACGACCTCACCAATCCAGAATTATATCCCCTAGCCTGCGAGTGGTTGCGAGGTGAGGATTTAAGCGACGAATCTTTGCAAGCCTTAAAAGTAAGACGATCGATTGAAACTGAAGAAGCGGCTTGCGAGATTTTATCAAATTTTGGCAGAATTTCTACCTCAACCCAACCGATTGTCTTGTGTTTCGATCAATTAGAAGCGATCGCTCGCTTACCAGACGGATCTCTCGACTTACAAGCATTGTTCAGCGTCAACTCCAAAATTCAAAACGAAAAGTGGAAAAACTTTTTGATAATTATTAGTATCACCACCGATATTTGGAAGCAAAATGTCAACCGCATCCACCAGTCTGACAAAGCCGGAATCTACAAAGGTATTGTTTTAAAAAGTATCAGTTTAGACCAAGCCGAAGCTTTATGGGAATTTCGTCTCTATCCACTCCACAGACAAGCCAACCCCAAACCAGAGCCAAAAATTTACCCCTTAACCAGGCAAGCTTTAGAAGACAAATTTCCCGGTGGCAAAACTAACCCCCGCAGCACACTCGATCTGGGACGCAAGCTATTTCAAGCATACAAAGAAAAAATTGTAGCTCCGATTATCAAAATAAATACAGAAACAGATTTATTAGCGGCATTAAAATTATTGTGGCAGGATGAATATAAAAAAGTTAAATCCAGAATTACCAAAATTACCGTGCTATCCGCATCGGAATTAATTCGGATGTTGGCAGAAGTTTTAACAGCATTACAAGTTAAAGAAATTAAGACTAAACTTTTAACAGGCCACTTTGCCAGTTATTCACTGAGTTATCAAAATCCCGATAGGCGGGGAAGGGTAGGAATAGTTTGGACAGAAGACTCCAACATGAAAAGTTTTTTCAATACTATGAATGCTTGCCAAAAAGCAATCGATAACAATCTCTGTCAAAATATACACCTAATTCGGGCTGAAAGTGTAGGAGACAAAAAACTAGCAGGGAACAAAATTTATCAACAAATTTTCACAGGGTCCCCCCATCGTCACATCCAGCCAAATCTGGAATCAGTTCATTATTTGGCAACGTACCAAAATTTAGTCAATGCCTCTCTCGCCAATGAATTGGTAGTAGCAGGAAAAACTATTAATCGAAAGGAACTAGACTCTTTAATTTACCAGAACGATATTTTAAAAGCTTGCAATCTATTGCAAGATTTGGGGATTGTTGAAGGCAGTAAGATTAAAGATCCAGATTTGTTGTTTGTTAAGGATTTCTTGTTGAATTTAATCATCACCCAGCAAGTTATGGGGTTACCCAAGTTTATTGAAAAAGGTTGCGAGTTTGGGCAAGTGAATGAATCCCTAGTTGAAAAGCTGGTTCATCAGTTATGTGTAGAACGAAAAATTAGAATTGTTAATCCCAAAGACAAGCGGGAAAAACAATCAGTATGTTGGATACCATAAATTAATTTATGCAAGACTTGAGCAAAAATGCTGAAATTAAAGAAGTTATTGCTAAATTAGCAGCAGCTAAAATTTTGTGGTTAGATACAGAAACCGCTAACTGGAATACTCCCTATCCCAAAATATCTTTGATTCAGGCGTTAGCAGAACCGGAAGATTTGACAGGCGATTGCGCCTACATTATAGACGTATTAAATCAACCGGATTTGGTGGAAGAATTTATTAACCAAGTCATGGAAAATCCGGAAATAGAGAAAGTTTTCCACAATGCCAAATACGATTTAAAGTTTCTGGGAAAAGATCGGGCAAAAAACGTAACCTGTACTTATAAAATAGCTAGGAAAAAAGGACGATATCGCTTACAAGTTCCCAACTTACAACTCAAAACTTTAGCCGAACATCTTTGCCACTTCTCCAACGTAGATAAAGCAGAACAAGCAAGCGATTGGGGACAACGTCCTCTCACTCCCAAACAGCTTCAGTATGCCAAAATGGATGTGGTTTATCTAGCTCAGGTGCATCGCCGTTTATTAGAAATAATTGACATCGATCGAGCTGATAATATTTTTAATATGCCAAAGACTGGAAACAATCATTTTACCCCTACTAAAGTCCGAGTTGCTTTTGAATGTCCCCGCCTGTTTTATTTGCATCAACACTTTGGCGGCAATACTCTATTCTTACCAAAGGATGCTACGACGGGTATCGGTAAAGCTTTTCATCAGTTAGCAGATAAATTCGTTAATTTAGCTCAAAGAACGCCGGAATTTAAAACTTTGTTTGCTCCAGCAGTAGAACAGCTAAAGGTAGAAGAAATAGCATGGCAAATGCAACAGCTATTTTACCGAATGGCTTTTTATCCTTATCTAAATCAACAAGAGCAAAACCTTGCTCCAGCAATGTTGCAAATCTGGGAAGGATTAAAAGGAATCATCCGCCGTTGGGCAGAATTACTGGTAGTAAATCGACGCTATTGCAGCGGCGAAACTGTTATTAGTAAAACCTTTGTCACTGGGGAACGTAAACTAGAACATTACTTTAATTTACCTGATGGCACCCAGGAGCGAGTTGTAGGAGAATTTGATTGCTTAATCTATAATTGCGAACTCGAACGCCTTTGTGTCGGGGAATTTAAAACCTATCAACCCGCAGATACATCCGCACAATTAGCTCAAGTTGCCCTCTACAGTTATATGCTGAAGGAAAAGCAAAATGTGCCAGTTGACTCGGCGGTTTACTGCGTCTTGCCAGAATTTAAAGAGTATTACTATTCTTGGGAACAATTAGAAAACACCGTACACAGTTTAATTCCCCATAAATTGCAACAAATGCGCCAATGGTTGACCTGGGAATCTGGGCAACCAAATCCACCGCCAGCAACCATTCAACCTCATCTTTGTGAAATTTGTCCGCAGCGGGAAAAGTGTCAGACTTTTTTTGCTGTTGCTGATGGGAATGGTAAGCAGGATACCTCTTTATATTATCGGGAGGCAGAGCCTCCCAGAATTGATTACCAGGTTGAACCTGGTAATCAGGAGGAGGGGGAGGCAGCAACTCACCCAACTCGTTCCCAGGTTCAACCTGGGAACGAAAATATAGAGGCTCCGCCTCTGGTTGAAACCACTCTAGATGCAGATAAAATCGGTCAAGAATTAGTTTCTACTTTTGAGTCTTTTAGCATTAAAGTTGATTACCTGGATGCAGTTGTCGCGCCTGCATTTATTCGAGTGAAGCTCAAACCTCATCCAGGGGTAAAAGTTGTTTCTCTGTTAAATAGATCGGCAGATTTACAGGTACAACTGGGGTTAGCACAACCGCCGATGATTGCACCTCAAGCTGGTTATGTCAGCGTCGATTTACCCCGCCCAAATCGCCAAATTGCTAAAGTTGAAGATTATATTAAACGTGAAACATTATCCCCAACTGCACCTGTAAAAATTGCCATAGGGGTGAATTTGGATGGAAAGTTGGTAGAAGCAGATTTATCCGATGCGAATACCTGTCACTTTTTGGTGGGGGGTACGACGGGTAGCGGCAAGAGTGAATTTTTGCGAAGTCTTCTGCTTTCGCTTTTGTATCGCCACTCCCCTACCCAGCTAAAAATTGCTTTGGTAGATCCCAAGCGGGTAACATTTCCAGAATTTGAGCAGACCCCCTGGTTGTATGCGCCTGTGGTCAAAGATGGGGAAAGCGCTCAAGCACTGATGACCGATCTAGTCGCGGAAATGGAATCGCGATACCATCAGTTTGAGACGGCTGGGTGTGCTGATATCGGCGCTTACAACCAAAAAGCTGCCAAATCCTTACCCCGCATTGTTTGTATCTTTGATGAGTATGCCGATTTTATGGCAGAAAAAGAAATTCGCAATGCGCTAGAATCGAGCATTAAACGGTTGGGTGCGATGGCACGAGCAGCTGGCATTCACTTGATCGTTGCTACCCAACGTCCAGAAGCTAAGGTTGTGACTCCTTTGATCCGTTCCAACTTACCGGGGAGGGTTGCACTCCGGACCGCCAGTGAGGCAGATTCGACTATTGTGTTAGGGGGGAATCAAAAAGCAGCTGCCTACTTGCTGGGTAAAGGCGATTTGCTCTACCAGCTGGGATCTCAGTTGCACAGGTTGCAAAGCTTATTAGCTACAACTATTCAGTTGTCGAAAAGCGATCGCTAGCTTGTCACAAACAGCATCGGCTGTTAATTTTTTCAACTCAACCTCAACCTTAAGCTAAAAATTGCACTCTTTTCCCTTGTCGCTGAAAAATATTCTAGATCTACCCCAGACACCCAGCTTTTCCAATACCTTCCCCGGCGTCATTATTGAAAAGGACTCTCACCAATGGGATTAATCATTGCAACTGCCAACATGAAAGGTGGCGTCGGTAAGACCACCCTAACCGTAAACCTGGCCGCTTCTTTAGTCAAGGATTTTGGTAAAAAAGTTTTGGTGGTCGATCTCGACAACCAAATCAGCGCCACTCTCAGCTTAATGTCGCCCCAGGACTTCGCCAAGCGCCGCCGAGACAAGCGGACGTTGCGCCATCTAGTCAACAAGGCAATTAAACCGGATAGTAAGCTATCGATTCCGGTTCAAGATGTGATTTTTCCCTACGTTTCTAGCTTGAAGGGATTTGATTTATTGCCAGGGGATATTGACCTGTACGATGAATTTTTAGTTTCTGAAATGCTTTATGAAAAAGCAATGCTTTCGGGAAATAATAATTTTGAACAAATTTGGACTAAGTTTGAATTGTTCTTGTTGAAAAACCTTTTGGAGCCTGCCATAAACGACTATGATTTTATTATCCTAGATTGCGCCCCAGGCTATCATCTTTTAACGCGCAGCGGTTTGCTGGCAAGCGATTTTTACGTATTACCCGCCAAACCAGAACCTTTATCTGTGATTGGGATTCAGTTACTCGAAAGACGAATTGCACAACTGAAAGAAACTCATAAAGACGATCCAGTCAATCTGCAATTGCTGGGAATTGCCTTTACGATGTCGGGTAATATGATCACCGGCAGGTACTACAATCAAGTGATGCGGCGAGTGAATGAAGATTACAGCGCTGCTAAAATCTTCAAAACTCGCATTCCGGTTGATGTTAATATTTCTAGAGCGGTTGATACTTTTATGCCGGTTGTTTTGTGCAGTCCCCAGTCTCCAGGTGCTAAAGCTTTCTCCCAGTTAGGGCAAGAATTTATGCAGAAAATAACGGTTATTACGACTCAGAAGCAAAACCCCACAAGGATTGATTTTGAGTAATTGTTAAGCAAGCATCCCGGTTTCTTTAAGAAACCGGGATGCTTGTTTTCTGTTTAAAATTGACCTGCTAATGCTGGGATGCAACGTTCGCATAACAGCGGATGTAGCGATGATTCGCCGACGTGAACTGAGTAGTTCCAGCAGCGGTCGCATTTTGTCCCATCTGCTTTCACCACGCCAATCAAGAGCGTATCCGACTGTCCTTTATACTGCAATTCTTCCAGTGCTGCTGGCGAGTCTACCAGTTCCACCTGGGAGGATATCAACAGATAACGCAGTTCATCCACTCCGTTGGTAATTGGTAATGGGTCATTGGTAATTGGTGTTTGTTGTGACTCAGTATCTGTTTGAGCGGGAACTTTGGTTTCTGCCTCTAGCTCTGGACTCTTGTCCTGTCCACGCACTTCGATCCTCATTTCATCTGTATCATCTAATACTTCTGTTTTGATGGATTTTATGCGAGCGGCTAGATTTTGCCGCTCGCTGGCGAGCAGTAAATTATTTTTCACGAACACCATCGAGTAAAACATCCCGACGAGTTCAAAAGAGGTTTGTAGCAGCGGCAGACTATTCACCGTCCCTACAATTACCCATACCACGCGCAGGACGATTAGCAGCGTTACAAGCATTCCAACTGTTATCAGCGATTTGCCGTATTTTTGCAGAAATTCATCCAGATAATCTGGCAAATTGCCGATAACGGTCGCCACTTTGTGGAAGCTTAGCTGGGATTTTTGTGGTGCTTTATCTACCACTAGCGCTAGTTGTTCTGGCGGCGCTACTTCAACTGCAACGTGAATTGCTTCGGTGTCGTCTTCGGGTTGGGAAGTATCTTCGGGTAATTTTATCCCTGGCGGCAGCGAACTGGGGGGATTTAATGCCTGCAATTGCTGGCGCAATTCCTCATCGGCGACGTAGAGTAATACCTTTGCATCTAAAGATGAGCCTATCATCTTTTCGGCGCGGGCTTGCTCCATTACCTTGTTAACTTCGCCGCGAATTTGACGCAGTTTTTGCCACTTGGCGGCGAGTTCTGGATTTTTCCACTGTTCCTCTATTTTGACCCAACCCGATTCAAAGACGGATTTGTAGGGTGTTTTGTAAGGTAGATATTCCCAGATATCTTCTGCCATGTGGCAGAGGACTGGTGCGATCGCCCTTGCTAAATTCTCCAATGCGATTGCCATCACCGTTTGACAGGTGCGGCGGCGGAATGTATTTTCGGCACTGATATACAACCTATCTTTGGCGATATCTAGATAGAAGTTGGATAAATCCACGACGCAGAAATTCTGCAACGCTTGGAAGAAGCGGAAAAATTGATAGCTTTCAAATGCTGCCGTTACTTCTTCAAACACCTCGGTCATCCGGTGCAGCATGTAGCGGTCGATTTCGGGTAGTTCCTCGTAGGGCACCGCATCTTTTGCCGGTTCAAAATCGTGTAAATTCCCCAACAAGAAGCGCGCCGTATTGCGGATTTTCCCGCGAATATCTCCTAACTGCTTGAGGATATTCTCACTCAAGGGAACATCGTTCGTGTAGTCTACCGAAGACACCCACAGACGCAACACATCTGCACCATAAGCGGGGAGTTCGACTTGCTTATCTTTCCCGTTTTGTTTGAGGGTAATTTTGCCACCTTCGATGATTTCATTCGGATCGATCCCATTCCCCAAGGACTTACTCATTTTGCGTCCTTGTTCGTCTACGGTAAAACCGTGGGTTAAAACGGTTTTATAGGGTGCAATGCTGTTATTTGCCACGCTAGTTAGCAAGCTGGATTGGAACCACCCCCGGTGTTGATCCGATCCTTCCAGATACATATCGACGGGATAGCATAATTCTGGACGCTGCTTTGCTACCGCCGCCCAAGAAGATCCAGAATCGAACCAGACATCCATCGTGTCTGTTCCTTTGCGGTAGGTATGACCGTTATCGCGGTATTTTTCCGGCAATAATTCTGCTACCGACAATTCCCACCAGGCGTCGGAACCAATTTCTGCGATAATTTTCTGGACGTAGGCGATCGTTTCTTCATTTAGCAGCGGTTCGCCCGTTGCTTCGTCGTAGAATACTGGAATTGGGACGCCCCAACTGCGCTGACGGGAGATACACCAATCAGAACGTTCTGCCACCATAGGGGTGATGCGATTTTCGCCTTGGGATGGAATCCATTTGACGGAGGCGATCGCTTCCAATGCCTGTTCCCGGAATCCCTCTACAGAAGCGAACCACTGTTCTGTCGCCCGAAAGATGGTAGGTTTCTTAGTCCGCCAATCGTAGGGATATTTGTGTTCGTAACGTTCTTGTTTCAGCAAGCACCCCGCTGCTTTTAGCGCCTCGATCGCGGCGGCGTTACCTTCGCTGATACTTTGATCGCCTTTAGTGACGACGGATAACCCAGCAAACTGTCCTGCTTCTTCGGTAAACTTCCCATCTGCATCCACCGGCGACAGGATGGGTAGATTGTACCGCTGACCTACCATATAATCTTCAAGACCGTGACCGGGTGCGGTATGTACTAACCCCGTCCCAGATTCAGTAGTAACGTAATCTCCCCCGATGACAATCTGACTAGAGCGGTCAAATAGAGGATGGCGGTAGGTAGCACCTTCCAAATCCTTCCCCGTCACCATTGCTTTTTTGTGCAGCTTCACTCCCAGGGTTGATGACAACCGATCTACTAAATCTGCTGCTACCAGGAGATACTTAAACTTAATCCCCTGACTTTCTTTTTCCGCTTCTGGTGCAGCAGTTGAAGGTTTTTCTTTCCCCTTGCCTTTTCCAGAAGGTTTCGTTTCTGTTTTCTCTTCTTTTTCCGGGGTAGATGCGGACTGGGGTTCGATTTCCACCACCGCGTAAGTCAATTCTGGATTGACGCTGACGGCTAAATTAGCTGGAATAGTCCAAGGCGTCGTCGTCCAGACTGCTACGCCCAAATCGGGTAAATAATCTTCCAAATCCAATTTCAACCCAGCTGGCAAATCGGTCATCGGGAAAGCGACGTAGATGCTGGGAGAAGTATGACCTTCCGGATACTCTAACTCAGCTTCTGCCAGTGCGGTTTTAGAACTAGGACTCCAGTGAACTGGTTTTAGACCGCGATAGATATATCCTTTTAACACCATCTGACCGAATACGCCGATTTGTGCCGCTTCGTACTCTGGTTTTAAAGTCAGATAGGGATTCTCCCAATCCCCCCAAACGCCGTAGCGCTTAAAGCTTTCCCGCTGTTCGTCAACAGCTTTGATCGCGAAATCCCGCGCTTTGTGGCGTAATTCCAACGGCGTCAGTTTTTGCCGTTCTTCTTGTTTCAGTTGCTGCAATACTTTCAGTTCAATTGGCAAACCGTGGCAATCCCAACCTGGTACGTATCGCACCTTGCGCCCCCGTAGCAACTGATACTTGTTAATAATATCTTTAAGAATTTTATTCAGCGCGTGACCCAAGTGTAGGGACCCGTTAGCGTAGGGTGGGCCGTCGTGCAAAATAAACAGATTGCCAGGATTATTCTGCGAAAGTTTTTCGTAAATCTGATTTTCTGCCCAAAACTTTTGGATTTCGGGTTCTCGCTTGACTGCGTTGGCACGCATGTCAAAGCCGGTTTTGGGTAAATTTACAGTGTCTTTGTATGTTTTTGCTTCCGTCACAGTTCGATGCCAAATAACAGTGATTTATTGCTGCCTTATATTCTGACATTTTCCCCCGCCTGAATGACGGGTAATTTGAAATTGTAGCATCTGTCGGTTGGGTTTGGTTAGCTCAACCCAACCTACTGGTTTAAATCGAATCGGTTGGTTTTTCCGGTTCTGTCTTGGGACGGGGAGAAGTGGGAATATTCTCAGACTGGAGGTTTTGTTGGATTTCTTGGACGAGTGAGGGTACGTCGTCTGGGGTTGATTCGGGGTTAGCGATCGCTTCAAACGGCGATGGTTTTGTCGTTACCGTTGATCGGGTTGGATAGTCTTCTGACTTGAATTCGACCACTTCGGTTACCGTTGGTGGGTTGGGAGTGTCTTCGGACTTGAATTCGACCACTTCGGTTACCGTTGGTGGGGTGGGAGTGTCTTCGGACTTGAATTCGACCACTTCGGTTACCGTTGGTGGGTTGGGAGTGTCTTCGGACTTGAATTCGACCACTTCGGTTACCGTTGGTGGGTTGGGAGTGTCTTCGGACTTGAATTCCACCACTTGCGTTGGTACAACAGCTGGGACAGGTTCCTCGGTCGCCGCAGTAGGGACTGTTTCTGACGCCGTTGTTTTAGCAGCAGGCGCTTTTTTGCCCTTGGTTGTCGGCACCCGGGTTCCTGGAATTTTAGTTTTAACCGAGGTCAACAACCCACCGATCTTTGACTGCAACTCGGCAGTTGTTGGTAACTCGGTTTGTTGTGCCGCAGGCACCAGCTGCCGGCGCAATGTCAGGGTTTGCCAACAAAACCACCCCAGCAAGGAAACAGCTGCGATTTGACCCAGCAAAACCCCACCAGTAAGGCGTCCGGCGCACACCCACAACATCAAAGCATAAAACAGCCCGACCCCACTCCAGTAAAAGTCAATTTTGCGATGGATTTCTGGCAAAAAGAAGGCAGCGAGGTAAATACCAAGACTACCAAGGCCGACAGCCAACGCCAAGATGTATGCAAGCATACCCGAACTCCCTGCTACGTCTGTTGGATCTAATCGGTAATTTTACCCCTTTGGCAGAGTCTTAATTTCTTCTTCACAGGACAAGATTGGGGATCGAGATAACCTGAAAGTAAAGCCACCCAACAAACCATTAAGCAGAGTTACAACAAGTTTTATGGCACTACAGAGCTTCGGTGTAATTGGTCTAGCCGTAATGGGAGAAAACCTAGCGCTAAATGTAGAGCGTAATGGGTTCCCGATTTCCGTCTACAATCGCACCGCCGAAAAAACCGACGTCTTCATGGCAACCCGCGCCAAGGGTAAGAATGTCGTCGCTACCTATTCCCTCAAGGACTTTGTGGCGTCCCTAGAACGTCCCCGCAAAATCCTGATTATGGTACAAGCGGGTAAACCCGTCGATGCGGTGATCGAGCAACTCAAACCCTTCATCGAAGAAGGCGACATTCTAATTGACGGCGGGAACTCTTGGTATGAAGATACCGAACGTCGCACCCGCGAATTAGAACCCCAAGGATTCCGCTTTATCGGTATGGGGGTTTCGGGGGGTGAAGAAGGGGCGCTGAATGGTCCGAGCTTAATGCCGGGAGGCACGCAAAGTTCCTACGAGTATTTGTCACCCATTTTCACCAAAATTGCCGCTCAAGTCGATGATGGCCCTTGCGTTACCTACATTGGTCCTGGGGGTGCGGGTCACTATGTCAAGATGGTACACAACGGCATCGAGTACGGGGATATGCAGCTGATTGCAGAAGCATACGACTTACTCAAAAATGCGGCGGGACTCGATCGCCAACAACTACACGAAGTTTTTGCCGAATGGAATCTCACCGATGAACTCAATTCTTTCTTAATTGAGATTACGGCGGATATCTTCAAGTACATCGATCCAGAAACGAATCAACCCCTGGTGGAATTAATCTTAGATGCCGCTGGACAAAAAGGTACCGGACGCTGGACGATACAAACTGCCTTAGATTTGGGTGTGGCAATTCCCACAATGACAGCGGCAGTTAACGCCCGGATTATGTCTTCTGCCAAGCAAGAACGGGTTTATGCTTCCAGACTGTTGACGGGTCCATCTGTTAAGTTCCAAGGAGATGTTAAAACCTTCGTCAATCAGGTTCGCGATGCCCTTTATTGCTCGAAGATTTGCTCTTACGCTCAAGGGATGGCACTGTTGGGTACGGCGTCCAAGACTTTATCTTTTAACCTGAATCTGGGTGAAATTGCGCGGATTTGGAAAGGTGGCTGTATTATTCGGGCTGGGTTCTTGAATAAGATCAAATATGCGTTTGATGAAAATGCGGAATTACCGAACCTGCTGTTAGCGCCTGAGTTTATGCAGACGATTTTGGATCGGCAAAATTCTTGGCGGGAAGTGCTAGTGCAGTCGGCGAAACTGGGAATTCCCGTACCGGCATTTAGCGCATCTTTAGATTACTTTGATAGCTATCGACGCGACCGCTTACCGCAAAATCTCACCCAAGCGCAACGCGACTACTTCGGTGCCCACACCTACAAACGGGTTGACAAAGAAGGCGTATTCCACACCGAATGGACGAAACCATTACCCCAACCTGTTAATGTCTAAACTCTCTGTTTAAAGTGCCGCAGGACTGAAATTTGCGGCAATCGATCCCCCCAACCCCCCTTGCCAAGGGGGGCTTAAGCGGGATCGAGCGCCAGTCTGGTAGAATTAGTTGACAAAATTCTGGATAAGGCTTGCTGAATTTGAATCCACTTACTACAATCGCCCGCGAACGCCCACCCCACAATAGCTTCAATTTCTGGTGGTATGGGGGGTGAATTTGAATCCACTTACTACAATGGCGGGCGTTCCGCCCACCCCACAACAGCTTCCATTTCTGGTGGTATGGGGGGTGAATTTGAATCCACTTACTACAGCTTCAATTTCTTGTGGGGTGGGCGTTCCGCCCGCCATAGGTAGGGATAGCTATTTTCACTTTATTTACCAGAAACAATCGGTTTAGAGACTCCCCCTTTAAAGGGGAAAGGAAAAATTAGTTTCCTCTCCGATCGCCAAAGTTTCTTCTGCGATCTAGAGTTTTATAAAGTATTTTGCACAGAAACCCGGTTTCTTTCTCCGATCGCCAAAGTTTCTTCTGCGATCTAGAGTTTTATAAAGTATTTTGCACAGAAACCCGGTTTCTTTCCGTAACTGTCAACTGTCAACTGTCAACTGTCAACTGTTGAACTGCACCTACTTAACAACGCTGTTTAGCGGATAGCTGGGCGAAGCTTAACAATTTCCTGGGGATTGACAGGCGCCAATACTCACCCAACTGCTGGAACCATCCTGCCAATGTTCCTTTTTCCAAATTGGTGCGTTATGTTTGAGCGTATCGATCGCATACTTGCACGCCGCAAACGCCTCGCCACGGTGGGGACAACCAACCGCCACCAGCACGCTAATTTCTCCAATTTTTAACCGTCCGACGCGATGGTGAATTACCACCCGATTCGCCTGCGACCAAGTTTTGCGGATCTCTTGGGCGATTTTGCGGAAAATTTCCAGCGCCATCGGTTCATAAGCTTGATATTCCAGGGCAACCACGGGTTTACCATCAGTTTGGTTGCGTACAGTACCGCTCATCAACACTACCGCACCGTTAGCCGCATCGTCTGCTAGCTGGTAAACTTCTTCCAGAGATAGGGGTGCAAACGTAATCGCAAAGCTGTCTAGATCCCCGCTTTTAACAGGTGATTCTAAGGCTGTTGTCGCTCCAAGGTTCATCGCTTTTTTGGCGTTAATATTGCTACAGATATCTATATATTGTCAAATTCTGTTTCCCCCGGCGCCACGGCTACTGCATCCTGAACTAGAATCTGAAATAGATCAAACGAAAGCATTTTAAAAAAATTTCTCCAACACGGCAAGCAAATACTGAATTTGACAATTTTAGCAGCAATTGATTGAAAGATTTTTGGTTTAATTTTAATTTAATGAAAGCTACCTTACCCGACAATGAAGCGGAAAGGCGCGCAGCTATCCGCCAGTATCAGATTATCGATACCGACCCAGAACCGGCTTTCGACGATCTCGCCCGTTTAGCCGCCCATATTTGCGGCACACCCATTGCTTTAATCAATCTGATCGATGGGAACCGCCAATGGTTCAAATCCAAGCTGGGGTTGGATGTGACGGAAATGCCCCGCGACTTTGGTTTGTGTCCCCAATGCATTCAGCAAGGGGATATTTTAGTTATTCCCGATACCTTAGCTGACGATCGCTTCGCCACGAACCCCGTCGTCACGACCCCTCCCCACATCCGATTTTACGCAGGTGTCCCCCTGATTACACCAGGAGGACAAATCATCGGCACGCTTTGCGTGGCTGATACCGTACCCCACCAACTGAGTTTGACACAAGTAGAGGCACTGCAAGCGCTCAGTCGCCAGATTATCAGCCAGTTGGAGTTGCGGCGTCATATCGCCGATATGGCACGCATTGCCACCGAGTGTCAGCAAGCAGAAGCAGAGATGCGGCACATAACTGCCGAGAATCTCAAACTTGCCCGTGTCGTCGCTGCGGTTTCCGATGGAGTCATCGTTACCGATCCAAATCAACCAGACAATCCCATCATCTACGCCAACCCTGCTTTTTCGCGGATTACCGGGTATTTACCAGAAGAAATTATCGGTCGCAACTGTCGCTTTTTGCAAGGGTTCGGTACAGATAAAAAAGTAGTTTCTCGCATTAAGCGAGCCGTTGCTAAACGGCAAGAACTTCAAGCCACGTTGTTGAATTATCGCAAAGATGGTCAGCCATTTTGGAACGAAGTCAAAATCTCTCCCGTCTTCTCAGACAAAGGGGATTTACTTTACTTTGTTGGCATTCAAACAGATATTACTGCCCGCAAAATTGCCGAAGAACAAATGCGTAGCACCCAAATCTTCCTCAACTCGATTGTGGAAAATATTCCTCACGCGATTTTTGTCAAAGATGCGAAGAAACTCAAGTACGTCAGCATCAACAAAGCCGGGGCAGAAATGATTGGGTTTGATAAATCAGAAATTATTGGTCAAAGCGACTCTGACTTTTTCCCCCCAGAAATAGCCGATTTATTTACGGCACAAGACCGGGAAGTATTGTCAAATAAAAAAGTTGTAGATCTTCCAGAAGAACCAATCCCAACCAAGAAGAAAGAAATCAAAATTTTGCATACTAAAAAAATTCCAATTCTAGAAAAAGCCGGAAACCCCCAATATTTATTGGGCATTGCAGAAGATATCACCGCTCGCAAATCGGCTCAAGAGCAAATTCGGGAACAAGCAACCCTGCTGGACAAATCTCAAGATGCGATTCTGGTTCTGGATACACAAGATTGCATCCGTTTTTGCAACGAGAGCGCCCAAGGCTTATATGGTTGGAAGAAGAGCGAAATTGTCGGTTGTTCTTCAGAAGTTTTGTTTAAGCATTCACCTCAAATACAACAAGCTCGCCAAACAGTTTTTGCAACGGGCGAGTGGCATGGTGAATTGCGGCAAGTTACGAAAAATGGCAAAGAAATTGTCGTAGAAAGTCGCTGGACGCTAGTGCGGGATGAAGAGGATAAACCCAAATCAATTCTGATTGTCAATACGGATATAACTGAGAAAAAACAACTAGAAGCGCAATTTCAGCGCGCCCAGAGACTGGAAAGTCTCGGCACGTTAGCTGGGGGTATGGCTCACGATTTAAATAATATTCTAACGCCAATTATGACATCGGTTCAAATCCTGGAAATGGTCGTGACCGATGAGCGGAGTCAGCGGTTGCTGAATTTACTAGAAAACAACGCTAAACGGGGAGCAAATTTAATTAAACAAGTGCTGTCTTTTGCGCGGGGAACCGAAGGAGAAAGGGAGGTTATTCAAATCTTTGACTTAATTGAAGAAGTTGAAAAAATCATCAAAGAAACTTTTCCCAAATCTATCGATCTGTTCGCCCCTAGACCGATAACAGAAATTTGGCCTATTTGCGGCGATGCCACTCAACTGCATCAAGTTTTAATCAATCTCTGCGTCAACGCTCGCGATGCTATGCCAAATGGCGGGAATCTGAATATTTCGGCGGAAAATATTACGATTGACTCGCACTATGCCAAAATGAATCTTGACGCCAAAGTTGGGCGCTATGTGGTTATATCTGTCGCGGATACTGGATGCGGAATTCCTCCAGAAATCATCGATAGAATCTTTGAACCATTTTTCACAACTAAGGAAATCGGTAAAGGCAGCGGACTGGGTCTTTCCACCGTAATGGGGATTATTAAAGGTCATGGCGGTTTTATCAATGCCTACAGCGAAGTGGGGAAAGGAACGCTATTTAAGGTATATTTGCCAGCCCTAGAAAACCGCGAAATAAAATCATCGAATTCGGCAGAGGAAATCCTAGAAGGAAATGGAGAATTGATTTTAGTTGTGGATGATGAAGTAGCAATTTGCGACGTGACTAAAGCATCTTTAGAAGCTTATAATTACAGAGCGATAACAGCGAATGATGGTTTGGATGCGATCGCACTCTACGCCCAGCAGAAAGACGACATCAGCGCAGCGATCGTGGATATGATGATGCCGTCTATGGATGGGTTAACCACGATTCGCACGTTACAAAAAATTAACCCGCAATTCAAGGTTATAGCTAGCAGCGGTCTTTTGTCCAACGTCATGAGTACTGAACTGGCAAATATCGGCGTTAGCAATTTTTTATCAAAACCCTATACGGCAGAGCAATTGTTGAAGACTTTACATCAAGTTATTGCTAATGGGTAATGGCTAATGGCTAATGGCTAATAGTAAAAATGCTTTGCCCACCAGAGTGCAATTAGCAATTAGCAATTAGCAATTAGCAATTAGCCATTACCAATTCCCTAAGCTTTGCCGCTGCCTATTAGGTAAAGCAATGCCATGCGGACGGCAACGCCGCTGGTGACTTGCTGGGAAATTAAACTAAATTGGGGGTCGTCCATCAAATCAGAGCTAATTTCCACGCCTCGGTTGACTGGGCCGGGATGGAGTACTTTAACATTAGGTTGGCAGAGTTTGAGGCGATCGCGGGTAATTCCATACCGCTGGTGGTACTCTCGCAACGAAGGTAGCAGGTGCTGGGTCATCCGTTCCTTTTGCAAGCGCAACGTCATCACAAAATCGGCATTTTGTAAAGCGGGTTCGATATCCCAATCCAAAAATAATTTGCCTTGGGTCATGGGTAATGGGTAATGGGTAATTGCTAATGGGGAATTTTCCCTTGTAGGGGGGACACCAGGGGATGCTTCATGCGCCATACCCCAGGAAGCAAATAATTTTGGTAACAATGTCGGCGGCCCTGCTAGGTGAACTTCTGCCCCGCTTGCTGTTAAACTCCATATATTGGAACGTGCTACCCGCGAGTGGAGGATGTCCCCGACTATGGCTATTTTTTTGTCTTTCAACAGTTCTAGGCGCGGTAGATCTGGATCTAATAAAGAACAGATCGTAAATAAATCGAGTAAAGCTTGGGAAGGATGTTCGTGTTGACCGTCACCGGCATTGAGTACGCTCACCTGGGATTGTAACCGATCCATTTCGTTGGCGATCGCTAACGGTACCCCCGCCTCCCGATGGCGAATCACCATAATATTCGTTCCCATCGCTAGGTAAGTCAGCGCCGTATCCAAAATCGTCTCGCCTTTCGTCAGCGCAGATGTCCCCGGCGTAAAACTAAGTGTATCCGCCGACAAACGCTTCGCCGCTAGTTCAAAACTATTGCGCGTGCGCGTAGATGGTTCAAAAAATAGAGTAGCTACCACAATTCCTTGTAAGGTCGGTACTTTTTTTACCCGCCGCGATAGCACTTCTCGAAAACTTGCGGCAGTTTGCAGCACCGTATTGTACTCATCCGGAACAAAATCAGCGAGGGAAATGATATGGCGGCGCGTCCAAGTAGTCATAGAAACCATGTGTTAATTTTGACAGTTTTTGCAACAATATTTTAAGTAATTTAACGTAGGAATTAAACCGGACTCAGCTGTTAATCTGATGGAGAAAACCATTTAGTTGTAAACAACAAATATAGGACTTACGCAAAGAAACCGGGTTTCTATGAAAAATCGTTGATTTGTAAACTAGAGATCTGGGGCAGCGTAAGTCCTGAGATAAAAATCATACAAGATATATTTGTCGGGAAAATTACAGTAATTAAAAAAATATTAAGAAATATGACCGGGAGCGAATTTTAATTGCGAAAAGAACTAAAAAATTATAATAAAAAAATATGGCATCTCTACAGGCTGACAAGGAAACGGCAAGGTTAGAAGCCCTTTATCGGTACAAAATTGTGGATAAGGCTGGTGTTGAAGTTTTTGACAATCTCGTTCGTGTAGCCGCACTCAGCTGCAGGACGCCAATGGCAGCGCTCAACCTGGTTGATGCTAACCGTCAGTTGATCAAGTCAAGCGTTGGTTTGGAACGGGGGGAATTTCCCCGCAATGTTGGATTGTGTTGTTTCTGCATCGAGCAAAGGGACTTGTTAATCGTTAACGATACATTAGCTGACTCGCGATTCGCCACCAACCCCGCAGTCACTTCATCCCCCCACATTCGGTTTTATGCAGGTGTACCGCTGATGACACCAGAAGGATACGCAATCGGGGTACTCAGCGTCGCGGATCGATCCCCGCGATATCTCAGCGGGGAACAAGTGGAAATCCTGCGGCTTTTAAGCCGTCAGACGATTGAATTTCTCGAAATGCGGCAGAATTTACTCGTTTTCCAGCAGTTGCGCTCAAAAGATGGGGAAGACAACGAACAATCTGCCTCGCTAACCAATAAAAGCGATCCTCCAGCGTGTCCTGTGGATATCCCACTTGCTCTGGCGGTGAAGTATCCCCAGCAAGAACTGCTGCAAACAGTGTTAGATAGCCTCCCAGTCGGCGTTTGGATAACCGATCGACAAGGTTCCTTCTTGCAAGGAAATCCAGCTGCTTACCGAATTTGGGGCATCCCAATCGATTTTAGAGGTGAGAAAATCGATTGTGGATGGGGGAATGCTCAACCTCCAGATCTAAAATTCAAAAATCAAAATCCCAAATTTTCTGGCTTCAAAGACACAGGCATTCCCATAGAACCTCAAGAATGGGGGCTATGGCGTGCCATTAATCAAGGAGAAACTTGTCTCAACGATCGCATTGACATCCATTGCTGGGATGGGACGCGCAAAACCATCCTTAATTCAGCCGTTCCCTTGCGGAATCACCAGCAAGAAATTATCGGCGCAATTGCGATCGATCAAGATATTACCGAGCAACAGCTAGTAGAAAAAGCATTCTGGGAAAATCAACGATTAATTCAACAGATAGCCGACGCCACACCCGCGATTTTGTATATCTATGACTTAATCGAGCAACGGAATATTTATGCAAATCGCCTGGTGGGTGAAATTCTGGGATACTCGCCAGAAATAGTGCAAAAAATGGGAAGCGCATTCATGCCGCAAGTGCTGCACCCAAGCGATCGCGCCAAGGTTGTCCAACACCAGCAACGATTTAAAGCCGCTAAAGATGGAGAAATCCTAGAGATAGAGTACCGGATGCGACACATCAACGGTGAATGGCGCTGGCTGCACAGTCGCGAGACAGTGTTTACTAGAACTGGTGACGGGTTACCGAAACAGCTGCTCGGTACCGCGACTGACATCACCCAGCGCCGGGAAGCTGAAGAAGAACTGAGGGAAAGTAAAGAGCGGTTTCAGGCAGCATTTGAATCGGCTGCGATCGGCATGGCGCTGGTATCGCCTGCGGGTCGATGGCTGCAAGTGAATCTTTCCTTATGCGAGATGCTGGGTTATAGCGAAAGCGAATTATTAGCGACCACCTTGGATGCAATCGCCCATCCAGATGACCTAGAACCCGATCTGTACTACGTCCGCCAAATCTTAGATAGCGAACTGAGATCCTGTCACATGGAGAAGCGATGCTTCCACAAAACCGGACGAATTGTTTGGGTGTTGTTGAGTTTCTCCCTCGTGCAAAATGCGACGGGTGAACCACTGTACTTTGTTTTGCAAATTCAAGATATCACCAAGCGCAAGCAAGCCGAGCAGAAAATCAGCGAACAAGCTGCCTTACTAGATGTTACAACCGATGCCATTCTCGTGCGGAGTTTGGACAACCAAATCTTATTTTGGAATAAAGGCGCCGAGGGACTTTACGGCTGGAGGGCAAAAGAAGCATTGGGAAAAAATGCCGAACAGCTTTTGTACAAGCAAATTTCCCCCGAACTAGAAGCAGCAAGAGCCGCTGTTTTATCTAAAGGCGAGTGGCAGGGTGAGTTAAAGAAAGTCACCAAAGCAGGGCAGGAAATCATCGTTCAAAGCCGTTGGACCCTGATGCGCGATGCAGTAGGGGAACCCAAATCAATCCTGTCTGTCGATACGGATATTACAGAAAAGAAAAAACTAGAAGCTCAGTTTCTCCGCACCCAACGCCTGGAAAGCATCGGCACTCTCGCAGGCGGCATTGCCCACGATCTAAATAACGTGTTGGCTCCGATTTTAATGGCGGTTCAACTATTAGAAAAAAAACTCCCAGACGCAGCAAGTAAACGCCTGCTAGATACGCTAGAAAATAACGCCAAGCGCGGCGCAGATTTGGTGAAGCAAATTCTATCATTTGCCAGAGGAATTGAAGCTAAGCGCACCCTCGTTCAGATTAGACATCTGATTTCCGAAATTAAACAAATTGGCAAAGAAACATTTCCTAAATCAATCGAATTTCAAACAGATATACCCAGAGATCTTTGGACGCTATTTGGGGATGCCACACAACTGCATCAGGTGTTTCTCAACCTCTGCGTCAACGCTCGCGATGCCATGCCATCTGGCGGGATATTGACTATCTCTGCCGAAAATAAATCGATTGATGAAAACTATGCCAGAATGCATCTGGAAGCCAAAGTCGGGCCTTATATTGTTATTACTGTTTCCGATACGGGAACCGGCATTCCACCAGACGTTTTAGAGAGAATTTTTGAACCGTTTTTCACAACCAAAGAGTTGGGCAAAGGAACGGGAATAGGTCTTTCAACAGTCATCGGCATTGTGAAAAGCCACGGCGGTTTTGTGCAAGTGCATAGCGAAGTCGGTAAAGGTAGCCAATTTCAAGTATTTTTGCCAGCCATAGAAACAACTGAAACGCCGCAATTGTCAGAAGGTTTCCCAGCATTACCAGGGGGAAAAGGAGAATTAATTTTGGTTGTAGATGACGAAGCTGCTATTCGCGAAATTACAAAAGAATCGTTAGAAACATATGCTTACAAAGTCTTGACCGCGAGCGATGGAATTGAAGCGATCGCTCTATACGCGCAACATCGGCAGGAAATAGCTGTTGTGTTGATTGATATGATGATGCCATCGATGGATGGGCCAACCACCATTCGCTTGCTGCAAAAAATGAATCCTAAAGTTAAAATTATTGCCGTTAGCGGACTGAGTTCAAACTATCAGTTTGTCAGAGGGGAAGTTATAGGAATAAAAGCATTTTTAGCAAAACCATACACGGCAAAAGAATTATTAAAAACCATTCACTTAGCGAGGGATTAAATATTTCGCTTGTCAGAATTGCTAATGGCTAATTGCTAATAGGTAAATCAAGTTGCTAGTTATAAGCTTTGGCGGTGGTCATTGGTAATAGGTAATTGGTAATTGGATTCATTGGTGCTTCAATCGTGACAATTACCCATTACCCATTACCAGCGTCGTTGGATGTAACTAGCAACTTACGTTAGGTAATATGATGTCCGCCTAATTACCCTGAATAAAAATCTCGACCCGTCACCGTGTCACCCTGTCTCGACGTCATTCCTAACTAATGGGTATTTAACCGAACATGATATAATTGCCATGCAGCGCTGCCAGATTTACAAAATACTCAAACCCAGCTGATTCAAACGGAAAAAATGTCGAGTTTGGGTCAACTGGTAGCAGGTGTTGCTCGCGAAATTAATGCTTCAGTCAATCTCGTCATCAAGCCAATCAGCTTCCGAATTTAGTTGTGCCAATGCTTCCGGAGTCGATAGCAAATCAGCGGTGTCTTTGGTGTTTTTTCGATGGAGTTCGCGGTTATTTTCGTTGGCGCGATAAGCTGAGTTTGATTGCTCGTGTAACTCCAGAGTATTTTTTTGCGGGTGGGGAAGCCGCTCAAGTGACCGGCGCGGCGCGGGTGGAGCGGGAGGGCGAGCAAAGGTTTTCCAAGCGGCTTTGACCCCGGCAAAAACGCTGTTGGTCGTAACTTGCACTTTTTTTGCTTGCTGTTTGGCATCGCCAATCGTTTGATCGACCTGTTTCACCACAGAGGAGGCGCTTTGCACTCCAGTGCTGACATCGTCGCTCAACTCGCTAATTTCCATGCCGGTGAGGCGAATCGCTTCTAAAGTCGGGGGTAATTCCCGCGAGAGGGTGTCGGCTAACTTTTCTATGCTGCGCGCTGCCCTAGCGATTTCCTGCACGGCGGGTATAATTGCCACCAAGACAGCCGTCAAACTGACGGCAACCAGTAGAAAAGAAAGTCCTAACCAAAATAGCGGGTCAATCACGAATAATGTTGAGTTTAAAGCAAGGGTTAGCGTTCGGGTTCGCTCATCGTTTCGGTTAGTTCGTCGTCAGCAGTCGCCGCCGCCGTCCCCGAAGCGTATGAGTGAGAGTATAGCTCTTCCTCTGATGCTGCTGCGTCTGTCCGCTTCAGTATTTGGCGTTCGCGTTGAGAAGCTTCTATCCCGGCGGCGATCGCTTCTTTGAGTCGCAGCAAGGTTTCATCCCAGTTTCGCAGCGCCGACTCGGATAAGCGATCTGCTTGGATCTGCACGCTAGTTGACAGATCTTCGGCTAACTCCGGCAGCGCATCGGCAGATTTTTTTAACAATTTTCGCGTTTCTTTACCGGGGCGCGGTGCGACTAAAATGCCGGTAATGGTTCCTGCAGCCGCTCCCAGCAGCAGACCGACAATAAACGATCCTGAACGGTTTTCAGACATTGGGTGGGTTTCTATTGGCTTACAACCATTTTGACACTCTCCGCACTAAAACATCTCTCTCCTTAATCTGTTGCACTATTTAACTGGAGTTCCTATTTATCCGAAGCCAAAGCAGAAGGGGGCAAATAACGTTAGGACTTGGGTTTTAACTTCTCTTGCCCGCTTCTGCTTTCGCTTAACTTGGGTTGGGCAGCCAAGACTGTCGCCAGGGGTTCTCTAAGTATTTTCTTCAATACTTTTGTCACTTTAACTACTTAATCTCCTTAATTTTTTCACCCTACACCTAGCCCTTCAATTATATTTGACATAATGCACTATTTGTGATATATAGGTTTTTCTGAATCTGCGATCGCTCCCAGATTCACTAATAACGCAAGTTGCTAGTTATAAACAAGCGCGTTGCTAATGGCTAATTGCTAATTGCTAATCTTGGATTTTTTCTCGAAAAGAAACAAAGGTGAGACCGTCGTTCGCGCGAGCTAGGGTATGCATATCTCTGATTCCCAAACCAAAGATTTTTCGGAGAAACCGGGAACTTGCGCGTAAGTGCTACCATTTTTACCGCTATTAATTTTGACTTGAACATCTAAAATGTGCTTGGCTATTTTCTCTTACTCGTTCATATTTCTGTAAGTGGCGACGGCGGAAGGAGAAATCCGATTCAGATAGCGGAAAATCCAGTACTTAAATATTGTATCTAAAACCACTGGAAATGTGGCGATAAACAAAAAGATAAATTGTCGGTTTTCTGGTAGCCCCCAATGTCGCGATACTCCTTCTAAAATCACTTCCCAACCGTGGGGAGAGTGAAATCCAACAAACATATCTGTAAATAAAATAATGATAAATGCTTTAGCACTGTCGCTCAGTCCATATACAATCTCATCAATGAAGGATTTCAAAATTTCAATTTCCCGCCTACTCCTCAAAATCACAAAACAAAAAGCCGCTATGGAAAACAAATCGGAAAAGACGTTTTTAATTGCATCAGCACTGTTTTGACCATATTCATCCGCCAGATCTTTGGCTTTATCTTTAATTCTTTCTTCTATAATTTCCGGGGATAATTCTGGCGATTGACCGATTAAAACATCGAATTTTAGCTTTTCTTCAAATCTTTGTAGCTTTAGTAATGCTTTTTCTTCCTGTTCTTCATTCAGGAATATTCCTATGGGATTCTGCGGGCTTTTAAAGTTGCGATCGACAATCGGACCGACAACGAATAACTTGGAAATCTGAAAAGTTAGAAGTGGAATGACAATTAGAAGTAAAATAAATCTGAGAGAAATAGCTGTTTTAGCTTGCGAAGTGCGGAATTTTTTAACTACATCTTCTTCAGCTTTGGGATTTAATTCTCTTGTCAACCTGGTGAAAGTCCTTAAAATAGACCTGGGTAAAACTCCGGTTTGATCGGAAATATTCTCAATTTTATCAACTATTATGTCTGATTGTTCGGATGAAACCTGTCCGGTTAAATTGGTTGATTCTAATTGACTTGCTTCCAGTTTTACGTTTTGAGGAACGACGGTTAAAGATAAAGATGATTCTGGTTTGGTTTGACGGGTTTCTGCCGTATACTTTGAAATTACATAATCGATGAATTTAAGCTTTTCTAAAATGATGGTAGGTTGGTCTCTTGCTCCTAGACGATTGGAATTGGTTGACCTAGTAGCTGGATCAAATTGATTTGAGGAGACCGGGTTTTGATTGACAAGGGTCAAAACTGAATAGGTGGCGTTAAAGGCGGCTAGTCGCAGCTTGGCAATATTTAAATACTTGTTTAACTCGGCTTGAAAATAAGCCATGACCCTGGCACCATAGTCAGCGGAATCAGGCGATATTTTTTGGCCATTAAAATGTTCGTCTTCAATAGCTTTGATCTGCAAAGCGGCATTATAAGCTTGTTCTAGTGACCTTTGTGGCGTCTCTGAAAACCATTGGTTGGTAGAGCGAACAGAAGCTTTGATTTTTTGTAAAATTGAGTTTGTCATAACAGAAATAGTGTCGAGATCGGCGAATCTTGGTTTTAACCGGAAGCAGATTCGCCAAAGTTTTAAGTTTCGTGTACGTGGTATGATAACAGATTCGCGGCTGGATGAGCGATGGTTTCTCAGTCGATTTGGATCGCTGGTTCTAGCCCCAGTAGCAAGACAACTCGCTTGATAGAGCATTTTTGTGCCTGGAGGCAAAGCGGTGATGCTCTGCGGCGGGGTTCTTCCAGTCGCCGCCGCTGCCAACGTAGCGTATCGGGATGGTTGAGTCTGCGGCGTACCCAAGGGCAGATAAATGGTCTTGGGTATCAAAGCCAAATTTTCCACCCGCCCTGGCGTAGGCGCCCTTGTAACTAGCAACTTGAGTTATTTAGCCAAAATTTTTTTCAGCCATCGAGACGGGCGCGATATGCCAGAGGCACGCTGGCGCGAACGCACAGCTCCATTAGAATCAAACTTGGTCCGGCGTCGTCCCAAAACTCCCAGTCCTAACCGGATCAATGCCAAAATCTGCACTAGCTGTTGCAGTTGTGTTTGTAGTTTTCCATACTGGTTGCGTAATGCTAGGGTGCCTTTTTGACCTTTGGCGATCGCCAAAGGTGCTGGATGCAGCACGTTATAGGTATTGCGATCTGCTGCCAGGATTGCTTTGGTTGCCCCTGCCAGCACCCGCCGAATTTTCCACACTCGCCAAGCTATATAAAAGTTGACCAGCGCGAGCAACGTATTAAAAATTACAACCAATGTTATCATTTTATATTTCCTATTATTTAGGTTGCTATAAATAACCATAACACCCAGAACCCCGACTTCTTAGAGAAGTCGGGGTTCTAGGATGACTTTTAGTTTATTCTGCATCAATTGCCATCTGCCAAAAATATTTTTCTAATCTGGCGACATTTAAAAAAGCTGCTTCTGCTTGCTTTTGCATATTTTCTGATGCATTTTGTAGGCTTTCATCGGCTTGTTGTTGCAACATGCTTACATATTCCGTAAAACCTGTATTTCCCCATCGTTCGGCAAATTCCTTGTAAGGTTCTGGCATTTCTCCCGGCAATTGCCAACCTTGATTGTAAGCAAATTCAATTGCCCAAAGTGCAGTTGCTTGCACTGGATAAGGCATAGCGGCAAGGTTTTCCATGTACTGACAATATTCCAAGCAAGTTGGTTGTTTTTCTGTTTTTAAATTGAGCTGTCGTTCCCCAGCTTTTTCCTTAAACCAGTTGAGTTCATCTTTTAAAGCACTCAATCCAGCAAGTAAAATATCAAAGTGGTGTGGGGGTGCGTTCGCGAGTACTCTTGCCACCATCCGCGTAAACTCTACTACGAAGAGATAATCTTGCACCAGCCAGGTATTAAATTGCTTTGGCTCAATAGCGAGCAAAGGCAATTGTTCCAAGAAAGGATGCACCGTTGCTTCATGCCATGCTTGAGAATGGTTTTGCAGCAGTTGCTTGCAAGTAATCGTCATTGTTGTTAGGTAATCTCTTCAGTTTCTAATGTACTATGACTTAGGCAAGGGCGATCCTATCACCAAAGTTTCTGCGTAGATCTTTCGTTGCCAAACCGACGATTTTTCATAGAAACTTTGGTGTTTGCGTAAGTCCTGTGTACGATCTAATAGACATCTTGCCAAAGATGCCGAGCTTTCCAGGATCGATCTCGCTCAATTTCTAACTTCAGATAGAGGACATAATATGAAAAAAGTAGCTGTTGTTACGGGAGCCAATCGCGGATTGGGGTTTGAAACTTGCCGACAACTAGCAAAACAAGGAATTCAAGTCATTCTCACCAGTCGCGACTCAGCTAAAGGTAAAGCTGCGGCAGAAAAATTACAAGCGGAAGGATTGGATGTCAAATTTCATCTTCTTGATGTTACCAGTCGAGATAGCATCGAGCATCTAGCTCAATTTATTCGCAACGAATTTGTCCGGCTAGATATTCTAGTAAACAATGCGGGAATTGCCCCAGATTTTGTATTAGGGTCAGAAGGAAGTATCTTCAACAGCAAGATTGAAACTTTGCAGAAAACAATTGAAACTAATACCTACGCACCTTTGTTACTTTGTCAAGCGTTGATTCCCCTGATGAAAGCAAACAATTACGGACGAGTTGTTAACGTCTCTTCCGGGGCAGGACAGTTAGAAGATATGCAAACTGGATATGCCACTTATCGGATTTCCAAAACAGCTTTAAATGCAGTGACGCGAATTATTGCCAATGAATTAAAAGAAACGAATATTTTGGTAAATGCGGTTTGTCCTGGATGGGTGAGAACGGATATGGGTGGTCCGAATGCACCCCGGTCATTGGAGGAAGGAGTTGATACAATTGTTTGGCTGGCAACTTTGCCCGATGATGGCCCTACCAGTGGATTCTTCCGAGATAGAAAGCCAATTCCTTGGTAGTAACGTAAGTGGGTAATTGGTAATGGGTAATTGGTAATGGGTAATGGGTAATGGAAATATTACCAATTACCAATTACCAATCACCAATCACCAATTACCAATTAGCAATTAGCAATTAGCAAAGTTAATATGGTTGGGGTTGATGCACTGGAATTTCGATGGCAAATTCTGCGCCTTGTCTTGGGGAGGAACAACAAATTAGTTTTCCTTTATGTTGTTGCACCACAATTTGATAGCTAATCGCTAATCCCAATCCCATACCACTGCCTGTGGGTTTGGTGGTAACAAAGGGGTCAAATAAACTCGCGCGCACTGATTCTGGAATACCAAAACCATTGTCTGCAATCCTAATCTTAACCGTATTCCCATCCTTCAGTTCGGTAGAAATCCGCATCGTAGGTAGTGGAGAGGGACGAAGCATTCCTGTAGAAGTACCTGAGTCGGAAAAATCAGATGACTGGGCGAATGCTTCGTTTTTACTCCCTGGCGGGACGAACTTTTCCCCAACACCTATTATTTCATACTTCCCACCCTCTTGGAGCGCGTCAATGGCATTGTTCAACAGATGCAAAAAAACTTGGTTAAGCTGACCTGCATAGCAATTTACTAATGGCAGTTGACCGTATTCTTTAATAACTTGAATCATAGGACGCGCTGCGGTTTCCCTGAGTCGGTGCTGCAATATCAGCAGCGTGCTGTCGATGCCTTCATGAATATCCACCCGTTTCATTTCAGATTGGTCAAGCCTAGAAAAGTTGCGTAGTGAAAGAACAATCTGGCGGATGCGATCTGATCCTCTCCCTATAGAATCCATAAGATCTAGCAAGTCTTCTTTGAGGAAATTCAAATCTATATCGTTAATAAGTTTTTCAATTCTGGGTGTTGGTTTGGGAAAATCCTGCTGATAAGCATCGCTCAGATTTAGCAAGTCGTGTATGTATTGAATAGCTGGGGATAGATTGCCATATATAAAATTAATTGGGTTGTTAATTTCATGAGCAATTCCTGCTACTAATTGTCCCAAAGACACCATTTTTTCATTCTGAATCATTTGAGTCTGGGCTTGCTTGAGATCCGAGAGAGCCTGTTGCAGCAAAGTATTTTGTTCTTGCAGTTTAATTTGCAGCGATCGCAAGTGCAGTTGATGCTCAATTCGCGCTAAAACTTCTGCTTCTTGAAAAGGTTTGGCAATATAATCGGCTGCACCTACTTCAAAGGCTTTTACCTTATCCATTGCATCATCGATAGCACTGATAAAAATTACCGGAATTTCGCAAGTTGTGGCATCGGCTTTTAAGCGGCGGCACACTTCATAACCATCGATTCCCGGCATGATAATATCGAGTAAAATTAGGTCAGGTGCAGCAATATGACATGCATTTAGAGCTATCTGCCCATTCAAGGCTTTACGAACTTTATATCCTTGGCTTTTTAAAATTGCATCTAAAACCCGCAGGTTGTCTGGCGTATCGTCAACGATCAGAATATCTTTTAGAGAGGGGGAATTCATGGGGCTAATTCGATTATTTGCTCAAATTGAAACTAACACGCCAAATCTGTTATAGCGTCACTCGTAACAAGTTGCATTCATGGGTAGGGGCAAGCTTTAACGAGATATAGCATCAGATCGAGATATTCTGGTTAAAGCTTGCCCCTAACAGCACTTACGCACGACCTTGCCATCACCAAAGTTTCTTAGTCGATTTTTCCTAGAAACTTTGGTGTTTGCCTAATTCCTGCCTACTTTGTCCCCTCTGGCGCTTCTCCCCTTGACAAGTAAACTCATAACGAGTACGCTTCAGATCGATCCATCAAGGAGCCAAATACATGTTGACAAACCGTGAAGGGCAAAGAGTGCCTGATGTTACTTTCCGCACTCGTAAGAACAACCAATGGGTCAATCTGACCACGGACGATCTATTTGCGGGTAAAACGGTCGTTGTTTTCTCATTACCAGGAGCGTTTACTCCCACTTGCTCATCCACTCACGTACCTGGTTATAACCAATTGGCGAAAGTTTTCCAAGAGAATGGCGTAGATGACATTATTTGTATATCGGTTAACGATGCCTTTGTGATGGAAGAATGGGCAAAGGCGCAAGAAGCAACGAATATTACCATGATTCCCGATGGGAACGGGGAATTTTCCGAAGGCATGGGAATGCTGGTGGATAAAACAGATTTGGGATTCGGCAAGCGGTCTTGGCGCTATTCGATGCTGGTAAAAAATGGCACGATTGAAAAGATGTTTATCGAGCCAGAAGAACCGGGCGATCCTTTTAAAGTGTCCGATGCGGAGACGATGCTTAATTATATCAATCCGCAGGCAGTGAAGCCGAAAAAGGTTTTCATGTTTGCCAAAGAAGGTTGTCCTTTCTGCGCCCGTGCTAAGGCAATGTTAGATGAACGCGGCATTGATTATGAAGCGGTTTATGTGGGCAAAAATGTATCAACGCGATCGCTTTTTGCTGCCACAGGTGCTACTACCGTTCCCCAGGTATTTATTGATGGCAAACTTATAGGTGGTTCGGAAGCACTAGCAAGTTACTTTGGCGTCAGCTAACCAAACCTCCCCATTTCCCCCAACTTAAACAATTCTTCCTCTTCACCCCCTGCTTCAAGCAGGGGGTTTTATTATTAATCGGGACTTGAGAAACCGGGTTTCTTGCTGCGATTTCTAGTTCTCTTGCGACGATTTTTCAGAGAAGCCCGGTTTCTTTCTTATCACCTTTGTTTCTGCCTAAATATCTCGTTACCAAACCAAGGATTTTTCAGAGAAACTTTGGTGTTTGCGTAGGGGGTTATATTATTAATGCCAATTTGGCAACTGTTAATGGCAATTTGGCAACTGGTATAGCAGAGACTATGTTACGGTTAAAACTTGATTGTTTTAGTAATTGAGTTGAAGTATGCTGATCGCTGATTTGCCCTATTTCGAGACTGTTCCAAGCACCAAGTTAATTACAGGTGCAGCTGGAACAAGTGTTACCGCTGATGCATTAGCTTTAGGCGATAAGACCTACACTTTAGCTTTTGGAAATACTACAGCTAAACCCTTGCCAAACAGTGGTTCTATATCAATTGGTACGGGAATAGCTGTTGCCATCGGTGACTATACTAAGACTGGAGTTACAGTAGCAGGTGATGGTGATATAGTTGTTGCCTCAACCACATCTACTCCGAACCTCAGTTCTAAACCTATTAGTATTGCAGTTGGTGTTGTAGTCGCAATTGATTTGCCTGGTTAAGCATAGGACTTACGCAAAGAAACTAAGGTGATATGAAGAAACCCGGTGACTATAGTTGTTGCCTCAACCATGTCTACTCCGAACCTCAGTGCTAAACCTATTAATATTGCACTTGGTGTTCTAGTCGCAATTGATTTGCCTGGTTAAGCATAGGACTTACGCAAAGAAACTAAGGTGATATGAGGAAACCGGGTTTCTTTTCTCGGCAGATATCAATCCCTTAGACAGCAAGGACGTTGCGGGATTAACCCACGAAAACCCCGCCTTGTCGCCAAGTCTGTCCAATTTTGTCTACAGAACATACGCAAGGGCGTTGCTATCACCGACGCTTCTATCACCAAAGTTTCTTGCTACGAACGCGAGTGGGGAAGGGAGGCATATCTCTCGTTGCCAAACCGACGATTTTTCATAGAAACTTTGGTGTTTGCCTAATTCCTGGTCGAACTTTGATCGATTCCACCAATCTGTGCTATAAATATAACATACGTTCGATATAAATCAAACCAGCAAGGGCGAGGAAATCAACTTGCCCAATCTTGCCGCTTAATATATATCAAACGTTGGATATATATTTTATGGACTCATGCCTAAAATTGTCGATCGCGATCTGTACCGCAAAGAACTGCTGGGCAAGTGCTTCGATCTGTTTGCATCTAAGGGTTACGCATCGATTACCATGCGGGAGATTGCTCAAAAACTGGGTGTTTCAACCGGAACTTTATATCACTATTTTCCTAGTAAAGAAGCAATGTTTGTGCAATTGTTTGAGGAGAGATATCGACAGACTATTGCGAGTATTGCGCCCGAGCTAGAAAAGGCTAAAACCCTGGCAGAGCGGATTGAAATTGTATTTGATTTCGTTGCTAGAAATGAGGAATACTTCCTCAAGCAGCTTTTGCTGGATATTGAGTTCTACCAGCAGCAAGGGCGCGAAAAATTGCAACAGAACAAAGCACTACAACAACTGACAGAACGAGCGCTGGCAGAGTTTGCCAAGCTTTTAGGCATTCAAGATCCTAAGTTTGTCATCTATATTTCGTCTCTAATTGATGGTTTGGTTCTGGCAGGATTATACACCGATGAAATAGTCTCTTGGTCAGAGCAGGGGGCGCTGTTAGGAAAAATGCTAACGGCTTATTTGGAGCAACAGAAAAACTATGGAAATAAAAGGGATCAAGGAAGCAATTAAATTGGTGAATCAAGCTTTTCCCGCTCAAATAAATAAACAGATAATTGGATTGATTGTGGTTGCTACTGCTGTATCGGGAGCGATCGCATACTACGGCGTCTCCCAATTTGGGGGAAGGGTGGGAGAAACCACCGCCTCTCAAACAGTAGAAACCCCTCCTCCAGTAATAAAAGTAACAGCTTTGGGGCGACTGGAACCGGAAGCAGAAATAATTCGCTTATCGGCACCTTTGGCGCTAGATGGCGATCGGGTGGCGCAACTGCTGGTGAAACAGGGAGATCGGGTGGAGAAAGGACAGGTAGTAGCAATTTTAGACTCGCGCGATCGCTTGCAAGATGCTTTGTTGCAGGCGCAAAAACAGCATCAAGTTGCAGTTGCTAAACTCGCCCAAGTAAAAGCAGGTGCAAAAGCTGGAGAAATTGCCGCACAAAAGGCAACAATTGAGCGCTTACAAGCACAGTTACAAGGAGATAAAATCGCACAACAAGAAACAATTGCGCGCATCGAAGCACAATGGCAAGGAGATAAAACTGCACAACAAGAAACAATTGCGCGCATCGAGGCACAATGGCAAGGAGATAAAACCGCACAAATTGAAGCGATCGCCCGAATACAAGCACAATGGCAAGGAGATAAAACCGCACAACAGGCAACAATTAAGAAACTGGAGGCGGAATTAAATAATGCATTAGCAGAATATCAACGCTATCAACAGCTACACAGAGAAGGGGCAATTTCTAATTCGGCATTTGATAGCAAACGCCTGATTGTAGAAACTGCAAAACAGCAACTAAGCGAAGCCAAAGCAATTCTCGACCGCATTAATACCACGGGGAGCAAACAATTAAGCGAAGCCAAAGCAATTCTCGACCGCATTAATACCACAGGTAGCAAACAATTAAGCGAAGCCAAAGTTACACTGAATCGCATCAATGCCACGGGTAGAGAACAAGTCAGAGAAGCTGCTGCCACCCTCAACAGCATAGCAGAAGTACGCCCCACCGATATCCAGGCAGCGCAAGCGGAAATAGATCATGCGATCGCTGCCACCCGTCGCGCTCAAACCGACTTAAATCAAGCTTATATCAAAGCACCAATTGCCGGACAGATTCTCAAAATTAACACAAGGGTGGGAGAAAAGATCGGCGAAAACGGCATTGCCGATTTAGCACAAACCGACCAAATGGTAGCCGTAGCAGAAGTTTATCAAACCGATATTGGTAAAATCAAAATGGGACAGCCAGCACTTATTACAGGTCAAGCATTTGCCGGAGAATTGCGCGGAATTGTTTCCGAAATTGGGTTGCAAGTCAACCGCCAAAATGTTTTCAGCAACCAACCAGGAGAAAACTTAGACCGCCGGGTTATAGAAATAAAAATTCGCCTCAATCCCGCAGACAGCAAGCGCGTTGCGGGATTGACCAACTTGCAAGTACAAACAGCGATTGAGTTGTAAATTCTTACTCGCTTTATTTATAACGAATGTCTGATATCAGGAGTAATCATGGTTCAAAGCGCTAATTGCTAATTGCTAATTGCTAATTGCTAATTTAACATTTTTTATTGCATTAGCCATGAGCCATTAGCCATTAGCCATTATTCAGATAGCAATTAAATGATGGGTGAAATCTTCTCTTTCTTCTCTTCCTCTGCGTCCTCTGCGTCCTCTGCGGTTCATAAAAAAATAGAATTTGACAGAGCGGCTAGGATTCCTATATGCGCTTAACCAATACTCTCAACAGTTGGAGGTCATTCAAAGTGATAAATGCTACAAATGACGCGATACGCTTAGAGAGATCGCAAACCGAAAAAGCCACCGAAATTCTCACCAATGCATTCTATAACGATCCGATGTTTCGCTACCTGATTCCCGAAACAGAACCAGCAAAATACAATGCACTCAAGTGGTTTTGTCGGATGACATTAGACGTCAGCCAACCTTATAACCAGATTTATACAACCGCAGGCGAACTGAAAGGCATCGCCGCCTGGATGCCCCCCGGACATGCCTCTATAAGTATGCTGCAACTATTGCAAGCTGGTTTATATGCCTTGCCTTTCAAATTAGGTTGGAAGAAAAGTGGGCGATTTATGTCGCTATTTTCCATCATCGAAGAACGCCATATCGAGGAAATGCCGAATCCCCATTGGTATCTATTTATGCTAGGTGTTGCACCCGCCTATCAAAATCAAGGAGTTGGTAGTGCGCTACTACAACCCATTCTCAAACAAACAGATAGCGACGGTTTACCCTGCTACCTTCAAACTTCCACAGAAAGCGCCATCCGTTTCTACAAAAGACATGGTTTTGAAGTTTTGTGGCAGGGTGAATTACCAGGGGATAGCGCCTGCATTTGGACAATGAAGCGAGAACCTGTTTAATTGCTAATTGCTAATTGCTAATTGCTAATTGCTAATTGCTAAATTTTTACCATTAGCCATTAGTAATTAGCAGCCATAACGATAACTGAATGCAAAAAAAAGAGTGAAATTATGTTTGGCAAAACTCCGCTAGCATGGCTCCAGTTAATCAAAAGTAAATCCCGCCTCGCCGTAGCATTGGCAGGTATTGGATTTGCCGATATGCTGATGTTCGTACAATTGGGAATGCTTGATGCGCTGTTAACTGGCGCTACTCAAGCTCATCAAAATCTTCAGGCAGATTTAGTATTAACAAATCCCCAATTTCAAACGCTGTTCAATATTAAAAACTTTCCCAGAGAACGATTGCAGCAGACTTTGGCTTATGATGGGGTAAAATCTGTGCGTCCGCTGTACGTTAGCCTTGCCCAGTGGCGCAATCCGGAAACGCTCCTAGAACGGAGTATTTTAGTCTGGGGAATTGACCCTGCTAACCCGCCGTTTCAGTTTCCAGAAGTGAATCAAAAGCTGGAAGAGATAAAATTACTGGATCGGGCATTGTTTGATCGAGCTTCTAGACCGGAATACGGCCCAATTCCAGATTTAATTAAACAGCGAGGAACGGTGGAAGCGCAGGTGAATAAGCAAACTATCCAAACTATTGGATTGTTTACCTTGGGCGCTTCTTTTGGTGCGGATGGGAATATTATTACCAGCGATTCTACCTTTCTTAAATTATTTCCAGACCGTCAGGCGAATCAAATTGATGTGGGATTAATTAACCTGGAACCCGGTACTGATTTGCCAAAAATCCAACAGCAACTAAAAGCAGGTTTGCCGAATGATGTAAAAGTTCTCACACCTACAGAGTTTGCCAAAATTGAAATTGATTACTGGCAAAGTCAGGGAGTTGGCTTTATTTTTGGTATGGGTGTTGTGGTAGGATTTATCGTCGGTACGGTGATTGTTTACCAAATTCTTTATACCGATGTAGCGGATCACCTGCCAGAATATGCCACGCTGAAGGCAATGGGTTATACAGATGCCTATTTGCTGGGTGCTTTGATGCAAGAAGCGCTAATTTTAGCCGTATTGGGTTATATTCCTGGTTTCTTGCTGTCTTTGGGATTGTACCAGCTTACCTATGCCGCCACCTTGTTACCCGTGGCGATGAAAATTGACCGCGCTTTATTGGTGATGCTGCTGACAGTTTTTATGTGCGGCGTTTCCGGTGCGATCGCCACCCGCAAACTTCGCTCTGCCGACCCCGCCGACGTGTTTTAATATTTCCGGTCATGGGTCATACCTTGTTCACCTAACTTTTACTTTTTTCTATAAAACTTATTATTTTGAAATAAAAGTTTTTTTAAATTAAAAATTTAGGGGTGGAATTGTAAAATTAACTGGTATTTTTATAAAAAAAGGTTAAAGAGGGGTTAAAGTCGGACTAAAGACAAGGTAACGTACCGAGATAAGGCGATCCCAACCAAGTAGGCTCAACGGCAAACAATTTGAGAATCGCTTTTACTCTACGGATTTTGATAGGAGCGAATAACTTTTATCAAAATCAATTTACAGAATAAATCGAGAGCCTACGGTATATCCGGACACCTTTTGTCAACGCTGCAATAGGCGGCGCTTCCTGGGAGAGAAATCCCCGCAGGTGCTGCCCAATGGAGGTAATATGAGCGAAAAAGTGGTTTCTTTAGCGCGTAACGTAGCTATAGTTGGCCCATATTTGGGCGGTAAAACTACGGTGTTGGAAAGTTTGTTATCTGTGACGGGCGCTATTTCCCGGAAAGGAGCCGTGAAGGATGGTAACACGGTGGGAGATAGCGCACAAGAAGCACGCGATCGCAAAATGAGCGTGGAAATATCCGCCGCCTGCGCCGAATACGGCGGCGTGCGCTTCACGTTCGTCGATTGTCCCGGTTCGGTAGAATTTGCTCAAGAAACGTATAACGCCCTTGTAGGGGTGGATGCAGCGATTGTAGTATGCGAACCAGTATCCGACCGCGTCCTCACCCTCGCGCCTTTGTTTAAATTCCTCGACGACTGGGAAATTCCCCACCTGGTATTTATCAACAAAATGGACAGGGCGAATAACAATTTTATGGACGTACTGCACGCCCTGAAATCTGTTTCTAGTCGTCCATTAGTTCCCCATCAATATCCCATCGGACAGGGAGAAAATCTGGCTGGATTTATCGATTTAGTCAGCGAACAAGCTTATCACTATCATCCAGGTGCCGCCGCCGACCCCGTACCCTTACCCGACGAATTGAAGGAACAAGAACAGGAAGCGCGGACGGAAATGTTGGAAGAATTAGCCAACTTTGACGACCACCTGTTGGAAGAACTCCTAGAAGAAATTAATCCACCCCAAGAAGAGATTCTGCGCGACTTAAAAATGGAATTGGGCGCAGATTTAATCGTGCCAGTATTCTTTGGCGTCGCCGAAAAAGATTTTGGCATCCGCCCGCTTTTAGAAGCACTATTGAGAGAAGCACCCGAACCAGAAACAACAGCCCAAAAACGGGGAATTACCCAGAAAAACGATACCCCCGTCGCTCAAGTTCTCAAAACTTATTTCACCCCCCAAGGCGGCAAACTTTCCCTCGTGCGCGTTTGGCAAGGTAACTTAACCGATGGCACGGTTCTTAACGGAGTGCGTGCGGGTGGTTTATACCGCCTCATGGGACAACAACAAATTACCCTGCAACAAGCGCAAGCAGGTGAAATTGTGGCGATAGGACGCATGGAAGGAATCAAAACCGGCGATACTATAGCCACAAATCAAGTAAAAGAATTGCCCAAAGTCGAACAACTAATACCAGTTTACGCTTTAGCAATTACCGCCGAAAAGCGCAACGATGAAGTTAAAATTAGCGGCGCTTTAGCCAAGTTAATTGAAGAAGACCCATCTTTAGCTTGGGAACAACACGGCGACACCCGCGAAGTCATTTTGTGGGGACAAGGCGAAATACACTTGCAAGTAGCGTTAGACCGACTGCGGCGCAAGTATAACCTGCCAATGAGTACCCACTTGCCGCAAGTTGCCTACAAAGAAACGATTCGCAAACCCGTTAAGTCAATTCACGGACGCTACAAGCACCAAAGCGGCGGACACGGACAGTTTGGCGATGTTTATTTGGATATTCAACCTTTATCCCGTGGAGAAGGTTTCAATTTCAAAGAAACAATTGTCGGCGGAGTGGTTCCACGCCAATATATTCCTGGCGTGGAAATCGGCGTGCGGGAATTTTTGGCACATGGTCCGTTGGGTTTCCCCGTCGTAGATGTGGCAGTGACGCTGACCAATGGTTCGTATCATACGGTGGATAGTTCGGAACAAGCATTTAAACAAGCAGCGCGTTTGGCGATGCAAGAAGGGATGCCAAAATGCGAACCCACCCTGTTAGAACCGATTACCTCTGTTGAAGTGACAAGTCCGCAGGAATATACGTCCAAAGTGATGCAATTACTGACAGGACGGCGCGGGCAAATTTTAGGTTATGAAGGTCGTTCCGATTGGAAAGGTTGGGACAAGATTTCTGCCTATTTGCCGCAAGCCGAAATGCAAGGATTTATTGTGGAATTGCGGAGTTTGACAATGGGCGTTGGTTCCTTTAATTGGAAGTTCGACCATTTGCAAGAAGTGCCGGATAAAGTAGCTGAAAAAGTGCTAGCAACACCTAGCAACGGTAACAGCAAGACTAACGGGAATGGCAAATAACCCCGCACCTCGTTACCAGGCGACCGCCTGGTAACGCACCTCGTGAATAACCCCGCACCTCGTTACCAGGCGACCGCCTGGTAACGCACTCGCTGAGGCGACCGCCTCATTAGCAGTTGGGAGGCGGTCGCCTCCCGAACTGCATTTCCAGGCGGTCGCCTGGAAACGAGTTGATGCTGCCGAACATAATATCAGAAGGGAATCGACATTATCTGATCGATCGTGGGTCACAAGAACTCTACCATCTTCAGCTGCTATAGCCAGTACCTCTCGGTCTAATTTGCCTTCAAGTCCGGCTGCATAGGCTGATTGAAAATCAATGTTCGGTTCCCTCCTTATGGTTCCAGTTACGATTGCCTGCTTCAAGTCTGCATCCGCTTGGAATCTGATTTTCGTCATGCCTCACGCCTGCTTCTTTTGTTGAGCAGCCACTAATTTTTGATACAGAGTCGGATTCTTCTCTCTTAGAGATTGCCGCAATGCGTCAAATTCTTTTTCCTCTTCTTCTAAATAAGCATCAATTAGTTCGCGGTTTGCTAGATAAAAGGCAATAGCTCCATAAACCTGTTCTAATGAGAGCAATGGAAAGTTTTGGGCTATGTTCTCGGCGGATTCACCGTTCAAGAAAGCATAAACAACTGAATCAAGAGAAATGCGGGTTCCTTCAATAAAGAATCCTTCACCTCGTTGCTCAACATACTCTTTTGTTAGAGTCGGTGATACTTTCATCTTTCTTGCTTCCTGGATAAATATTTTGTATCTAGGGCGATTCGCGCCTCGTTAATAGTTGAACCGATCCCCCCAAACCCCCCTTGCCAAGGGGGGCTTAAGAGAGGTGAAGGCAGATCGCGAGCAATATCGATCCCCCCAAACCCCCCTTGCCAAGGGGGGCTTAAGATAGAACGAGTTGAACGATGTGCCTATATGTTACCGTCCAGATTTCCGAGTCGATGAATCGCTGGAATGTCCCTTGCGGTAACGAATGAGGATCGTCATCACCAAGTCGGTTTTGGGTAATGGCGTCAAGGGACTCCACTCGTCAACCTGTGCAAACCCGATGGCGAAAAAATTCTTGATTTCTTCCATCACTCCCTCGCGAGTACCGATGATTAGAAACCGGATTGGTTCCCGATCCGGCATTTCTGACTCAGAAGATGGACGCGCCAATCCGATAGAGTCCGACAAAAACTCTTGTGCCATGATATTTTCTCCTGTTTCTTGGATTTGAAACCAAAAAATCTAGCCACCCCGCAGGCAGCGCAAAGCCGGGTGGCTACAGAGAGGTGTTAAAATGCTC
>NZ_JBHFNP010000230.1:0-11103 GCF_041929235.1 Microseira sp. BLCC-F43 | reverse complement strand
ATCATGGATGAAGTTTCCCAGAATTTGGTTGAAAACCTGGACAATCACTACATCAAAGAAATGCGAAGGATTCAACCGAATGGTCCTTATTTTCTAGCAGGCATAATGTGCGGAGGCAGGGTTGCCTATAATATGGCTGAGAAACTCCACGCACAAGGTCAAAAGGTGGAGCTGCTAGCCTTGTTAAATACCCTAAGAGATGAGAATAGCATCAAAATATTGTCAGTCCGAGAGCGGGTTTTTGCCCACTGGAATAACTTTTCCCGACTTGGACATGCCTACGTTTTGAACAAGATGAAGCGGAATATCGAGAATGTCTTGAGTAGGCTAACGAGAATTTACTGCAAGTTTTACGAGCGTATGGGGCTTCCTTTACCTCAAGATTACCAAAGCTTCACTTATCGAAAGGGAAAAAGTGAGGGAAAAAAGTTTGTATTTGCACCGCAGGTCTACCCGGATCGAGTGACCCTGTTCCGGGCTATGGAGGAAATTGAATTCTTGGAACCTGACTTGGGATGGAGCGAACTGGCTCCTGGAGGATTGGAGATCCATGATGTTCCTGGCAACATTTTTAGCATGTTAAAAGAACCTCACGTAAAGGTGCTGGCTGAACAATTGAAAGCTGGCATAGATCGGGTGCAGGGGGATGATTTAGCCCGGATTCCGCCCCAGGACATAATATGAGTGATTTAATTGCTGATGCTCTAATTCCCGAAACAGCTATATCAGTGGCTGGGTTGACCGATTATATCCGCTTCCTATTGGAGCAGGATGACCAACTGCGGCAAGTTTGGGTATTTGGAGAAGTTTCTAGTATCAATCGCCATCGCAGCGGACGGTTCTTTACGCTGCAAGACTCTGAGGGAAAAGCAGCGATTAGTTGCGTTGTCTGGACGAATCAAATTGATCGATTGGCTAAGTTGCCGGTGCCGGGTGAACAGATCGTTGTTTTGGGCAGTATTCGGCTATATCCGCAACGGGGACAATATCAGATAACCGTTTGGCAAGCGTTACCCGCAGGCGTTGGTTTGCGAAGTCTGCGATACCGTCAGTTGCGTTCTAGACTGGAAGCGGAAGGTCTGTTTGCACCAGAAAGAAAGCGCAGTCTGCCAACCCATCCTCAAACTATTGCTGTCGTTACTTCGCCGCAAGCTGCTGCTTGGGGAGATATTCAACGCACTCTCAAGCAGCGATATCCAGGTTTACAGGTACTATTTTCACCGGCTCAAGTGCAGGGTGAGCAAGCGCCACTATCGATTGTAAGGGCAATTGAACGGGTGGTGCGCGATGCTAGAGCCGAGGTGATAATTCTATCGCGGGGAGGTGGCGCGGTTGAGGATTTGGAGTGTTTTAACGACGAAAGAGTGGTGAGGGCGATCGCCACCAGTCCGATTCCAATTGTTACAGGGATTGGACACCAGCGGGATGAGTCTCTCGCTGATTTGGTGGCAGATGTTTGCGCCCATACTCCCACAGCAGCAGCTGAGCTTGTTGTACCAGAATTGGCAGAACTTTATATCGAACATCGTCAACGCATCGCGGCGTTGAGGGAGGCGGTTAACCAGCAAAAGCAGGCGGCGGAAGGTAAAATAGAACAGTTGCGCTCGCGCTTGCTCAGGTTGCGGTTAAATCAGCAAGTTGAACGGGAAAAAGAGGCGATCGATCTATTGCGTCAGCAGCTGATACAATCAACCAGGCGGCGTCTCGAACAAGCTACCCAGCACTGTAATTTGTTACGGCAAAAGTTGGCTACTCTCGCTCCTCAAGCTGTTTTGCAACGCGGTTATGCTGTCGCCAGGGAGGAAGATGGGAGTATTGTTCGTTCTTCGACTGAGTTAGCATTAGGAAAGGAGTTGTTGATTCAGTTGGGGCAAGGGCGGGTTAAGGTTAAAGTTATTGAGATTTTGGATTAATTGAACCGCCAAGACGCCAAGGACGCCAAGAAGATTAAAGAAGGTTTTTTTATGGTTAAGTCTAGGAATTATTCTAGTTTCAATCGGGCTGAAATGCCTGTTAAACAAGATTTTAATTACGAAGAAACGGTGGAGAAAGTCGAAGCAATTATAGCACAAATTGAAGCGGGTAATTTGGATTTGGCTGCTGTTTTTGACGAGTTTACAGCAGCGGTTGAATATTTGCGACAATGCGAAAGTTTTCTGCAAGAGAAACAGCAAAAAATGGATTTATTGATTGAGACTTTGTCGGATACACCAGAGTCTTTTTGAGTGGCTAATGGCTAATGGCTAATGGCTAATGGCTAATGGAAGCGATATTAGCAATGAGAAATTCCCACCAAATTGATTTGGCTAATGGCTAATGGCTAATGGAAGCGATATTAGCAATTAGCAATTAGCTATTAGCAATTAGCAATTACCACCGAAGTTTTTGCCGTTCAAGTTCTAAAGCTGCTATTACTTGTTGATATTCGGTTTCTAATTGCGCGATTTGTTCGGGGGAGAAAGCGATCGCACCAGATCTGCCCATGAATTCCAGTTGTTTGCACAGTTGGGCAAAGGTGTTGGCGCCAAAGGTAGCACTCATCGACTTCAAAGTATGAGCCGCTATGTCTAGTTTAGCTGGATCGGGTTGTGCGATCGCTTGCCGGATGTTTTGCATCAGTTCTGGAGTTTCTGTCAAGTAACCATCGATCATGTCTCTGAGAAATTTATCGGGATTATCTGGGACGGCACTGCGGAGATTTTGCATCGCATTTTGAGCTAAAATCTCAGCCACGTTACTATCTTTTGGATTAATGGGTTGACATCTGCTCAAAGCTGTCTTAAGGTCTTCCAAGCGAATCGGTTTGGTGATATAATCTTCCATTCCCGCTGCGAAACACTCTTGGCGATCGCTCTCTAGGGTACTAGCAGTCATGGCAATAATTCGAGGACGAGAATTATCTACCCATTGTTGACAGATACGACGAGTGGTTTCTAGTCCATCCATTAAGGGCATTTTCATATCCATCAGCACGACATCGTAGGAGTTGCGGTGCATTGCTTCTAATACCTCTACACCGCTACTGGCTACATCTGCTTCATAACCTAATTGCTTGAGCATCCCAGAGGCAAGTTTTTGGTTGAAAATATTATCATCTGCCAACAATATCCGCAAATTGGTAATGGGTGATGGGCGATTGGTCATGGGTAATTCTTTTGCAGCATCATCGATGACTGACGATCGATTGCTCTGTTCGGCGTAAGTATATTGTACGCCCAAATACTCTGCTATTTTTTCCAGTATGGTGTTTTCTTGAAATGGTTTTCGGACAAAGTCATCGCAGCCAATAGACAAGGCTATCATGCGTTCTTCTTCAAAGGCATTGGCGGTTAAAGCAATGATGATTGGTGGTTTATTCCAATTTTTAGCTCTAATTTCTTTAGTGGCGGCATAGCCATCCATTACAGGCATCCGCATATCCATCCAGATTAAATCGGGTGACCAGTTTTCTACTAGCGCGATCGCTTCTTCTCCGTTGGCTGCTTCTTTAACTTCAAAGCCAAGGGGCAACAGCAATTGGACTAATAACTGACGATTAGCCCATTTATCTTCTACTACTAAAATTCGGTAATTCGGTTGTCCGGGTGCTAAACCGATGATTCGACGATCAAATTTGGCTGGCTGAATTTCAGAACTTTCAGCCGATTTAACTTGAATGTGGAAGTTGAAGCTGGTGCCAAGTCCTACGGTACTCGTAACGCTAATATCTCCCCCCATCAATCTCACGAATTTACGACTGATGGGTAATCCCAACCCCGTGCCTTCTTGCGATTTTCGCCCGGTTTCGGTTTGAGCAAATGGTTCAAATAATTTGTCTATTTCTTCTGAGGCAATACCTGGACCTGTGTCTTCAATTTCAAATTGAAGTGTCAGTTGTTTTGTACTATTGAGAGGGGACAAGTGACAACTAAGTACTGACACTCTTAGAATAACAATTCCCTGCTGTGTAAATTTAATCCCATTTCCCAATAAATTAATTAAAACTTGGCGGAGTTTGCTTTCGTCGGTGCAGATATATTGGGGTAATTCGGTGGGGCGATCGAAAATCAGTTGCAGGCTTTTTTCTGCGGCTTTTATTTCGAGCATGTCTTGGATTGAGTCCAGCAGGCAATACAGATCGAAGCTATTTTCATTTAAGCTTGTTTGACCAGCTTCGATTTTGGACATTTCCAAAACATCATTAATTAAGGTTAGTAAATGCTCGCCGCTGCGGTTAATAATGCTGAGGTTTTCTTGCTGATCAAAATTAAGAGAATCATCGCGACTCATCAATTGGGTAAAGCCTAAAATGGCGTTGAGCGGCGTCCGCAGTTCGTGACTCATGTGCGCGAGAAAGTCGCTTTTAGCGCGGTTAGCTGCATCTGCGGTTTCTTTGGCTTTTTTCAGTTGTGCTAGCAATTGCGCTTGTTGTAGTGCGACTCCTAATTGGTTGCCCAACTGAGTCAGCAAGCTGACATCAATTGGTTCCCAGTGACGGGGTTCTGAATGTTGGTAAGCTGCTAATAATCCCCACAGTTTCTCACCCACAAAGACGGGAACGACGATGTAAGCTTTGATTTGAAATTGTTCGAGAATTTCGATGTGGCACTCGGTCAGTCCGGCATTATAAATATCGTTGACGGCACTATTCTCATGGTTGCGAAATCTGCCACCAGCGGTTTCTTGCATGTAGCTATCAACCCAACCAACGTTATGGTTTTCTTGCACGAAAGGTATCCAGCCTTCGGCGACTGACTCAAAGACAAATTCGCCATCCCAGTCGGGTTTGAACTGATAGAAGGCGACGCGATCGCATTTGAGAATTTGTCGGACTTCTGAGGTAGTAACTCTGAAAATAACGTCAATGTCTAAACTGAGGCGAATTCTTTCAATCATCCTGCCGAAGGCACGTTCCCGTTCGGCAATTTTGTTTTGTTGCTCTTTTTGTGCCTGTACTTGTGTGAGTAATGCTTGCAGTTCTTCTGATTGGTTTTGCGCTTGTTTCAGTAATTTGGCTTGTTGCAGTGCGACGCCTAGCTGAACGGCAATGTGGGTAACAAATTCAATTTCTTTTTCTTGCCATTGGCGGGGACCAGAGCATTGGTGAATGCACAGCAATCCCCAAAGTTCCTCTCCTTTCAACAAAGGCACAACCAAATTCGCTCTCACCTGGAACCGCGACAAAATTGCTAAATGACAATCTTGCATTCCCATTTCGTAGATATCGTTTGCTGCCCATATCCGCCCTTTTTGATAGTATTGGGAGACGTTGTTACCAAAACAGTGGTCTTTAACTTTGGCTGCGATCGCTGAAGCAAAATCAGGTAAAACATCCTCGGCGACAAATTCGCTTTCACAGTAGTCAGTGCCGGGAATAAAGCGCGCCATTGCCACTCGATCCGCATTTAGCAGTTGACGCACTTCGGTGGCGGTGGTTTGGAAAATAGTGTCAATATCTAAGGTTTGGCGAATTTTTTCGACAACTTGGGCGATCGCTTTTTCCCGCTCTGCTTCTGCAGCTAATTCGTTCCCTCTTTGGCGCAACTGAGCTTCTAGGGTTGTTGCCAGTACGGTTGACTTTTGTTCCGCCTGTCTGAGTAATTCTGATTGCTGTACGGCGACGCCTAACTGACTGCCTATTTGAACCAAAAAATTAATATCTGCTGCTTCCCAATGTCTTGGAGCGGAATTTTGGTAAGCTGCTAGCAATCCCCATAACTGCTGCCCTTGATAAATGGCAATTATGGCGTAAGCTTTTGCTTGGATGCTCTCAAGTACTTCAAGATAGCATTCAGAAAATCCGGCTTTGTAGATATCGTCAACAACGCGAAATCTCTCGCCTCTGCTGTAGTAACCTCCCCCAGTTTCTTGCATGTACGTATCGACGATTTGAGGATTGGCTAACAGTTTGACGCTACATTCGTTGATGCTTTGGCGCAGTTTTGGGTTCTCTACCTGCTGCTGGAATATGGAGAGCCAACCTGCGGCAACTGATTCTACAACAAATTCGCCGCTCCAGTCGGGTTTGAAGCGATAAATCCCCACTCGATCTGCTTTAATTAAGTGGCGCACTTCAGAAACGGTGGTCTGGAAAATTGCGTTAATGTCGAGCGATCGCCTAATCTTGTCTATAACGGCTGCAACGGCTTTCTCTCGTTCCAATGTTTTAGCCAACCGATCTGATTGCATCCGCATTTCTTTAACTGCTTCTGCCTGCTGCAATGCTAAACCCAACTGGTTGCCAATTTGCGTCAAAAACTTAATTTCTCTTTGTTCCCAGCGACGCGGTTCCCCATCGTGGTAAGCTGCTAACAACCCCCACTGTTTTTCCCCTACAAATATCGGTGCGACGCAATAGGATCGCAATTGTATCTGTTCTAGTAATTGATAAACATCATCGACGGCAAAGCTTTGCTTAGGATGCGCCAGAAAGGAAAACAAAGGAAATAAAGCCGAAAACTCACCCTCGCTCTCTTCATTAAAGCGATGAACTGTCACGCGATCGCACTTGAATAGCTGTCTCGCTTCTTCAGTTGTAGTTTGGATAATCGCGTCAATATCCAAATTAGCGCGGATTTTGGCAATCAACTCGTCTAAAATTCGTTCCCGCTGCTCTTCTGTGGCTAATTCTTCTGCTTGTTTTTGCAATTGCTCTGCTAGCTTTGTTTCCAATTTTGCCGCTCGCTGTTGCGCCTGTACCAGTAATTCTGCCTGTTGCAGTGCTACTCCCACAGGCGCTGCAATTTGACTTACCCACTCAATTTCCTGCGCTTCCCATTGCCTTTTGTCCGCGCATTGGTGAACGCATAGCAACCCCCATAAGCGATCGCCCGTATAAATCGGTGCAACTAACTCGGATCTCACCTGAAACCGGGTCAGCATTAACAGATTATAATCGCATCTCTGGGCCTGATAAATATCGTCTGTTGCTCTTACATTTCCTAACTCCCAATCCTTAGCATCCCCATTCCACAGACTCTCAACTGCTTCATTCAATACCGAAGGCCATTCAGGTAACACATCTTCCGCCACAAATTTACCCCCATGGCAAGAGTCTGTTTCACAGCACAATATTGCCACCCGGTCTGCCTTAAACAGTTGGCGAACTTCTTTGACAGTTGTCTGAACAATACTCTCCCGATTAAAACTTTGCCCAATTTTGCTTATGGCAGTTAACAACGCTTTTTCCTGACTTATTTGAGTTGGTATAGGGATGACAACCTGTTCTAATTCGGCAACCCGTTGACGCAATCTTGTCATTTCTTGCAGCAATGTTTCCACAGTTTTTATCTCTAATTTTACATACTTCGTCTTTTCCATTTTTTTATACTCCATTTATTCGATTTACTTTTTACTAAAAAAATACCTCTATTGCTTGATTTTTATACTTTCCTAATCAATCTTTTTTTAGTAATTTTTCAATTCCCAATAATAAGCTGTTCAATTTCATTCCTAGCAGCCTAGTTGCCAACAAAGAATGCCCGCTATATTTGCCCCATCACCCCTTTTTTTTCTTGTTTATAAATATTTTTTGATAATTTACTATATCTTAGGTTACATAAACTTACCCAACTTCTGCAACTTCTCAACTCTCCCCATTTGGCTGGAGAAAAATGCTGCTGTTATATCGAACTTGGGTATTGTTATAGTAGAGATACATGAAAATTACATAGATAATTTTCTATGGGTTGGGTAAAAAAAATCCGACGCAAGAGCGTTAAAATAACTTGGTTGTAGGTTGGATTCGGGTAGTTAATCAAAACCCAACCTAAGCGCCAAATAGCTCACCACCAGCGGCGAGGATTGAAAAACCATCCAAATTGTTTAGGAGGAGTAGGCAAAGGGCCACGACCTCGCAATACTGTCCAGGTGATGGGGTCTATTTTACCGTTGGCTCTTAACTTATGTTTTTTCTGAAAAGCGATCGCTGCCTGTTCGGTATCAGCATCAAACATACCACTGCGGCGAACGTTATAACCCAGGACTTGCAACAATCCTTGAAGTTCGTATACATCAGCACCCGTATGTCCGATTCTGAGGATGCGAGATCCGGGTTGGACGGTTGTCTTTAATGCTACCCAAGTCTTGGCATCTACGACGCCATTAATTCTCAACCCTTGTTGCCGTTGAAACGCCTTCACCGCAGCTTCTGTCATGCACCCAAAGTCCCCATCTACCTTCAAGTCGAAACCATGAGCGCGCAGAAGCTCTTGCAATTGGGCTACCGCAGGGCCACAATCCCAAGGATATAAGTCCGGACCTGTTAAAGCATCGGCAGCTTCGTGGATAAATCTCAAATTAGTAGCATTCATGACTATATCCCCCCTGTGAGGTTGTTTGCTAGCTGGCAAGCCTTTTGATACAATATTTCCCTGCCGTACATATACGGTCAGCAAAGTTAGCAAAGTCACCTTGTCCCAAGATCGGTGCGAACAAGTAAAAATTACGCTCGGTACGAGCGATCGGCTTTACCCCGCAGCGCGATTGTGTGTAGCGGTTACAGGACTTACGCGAATCACCTTTGTTGCTCTGAAAAATCGTCCCTGGGAAACTAAAGATCGCAGCAAGAAACTTTGGTGATAAGCTCGTAGTGCGTAAGTCCTGGGTTATTCAGGGAAACAGTATGGCAGCGCCAGACTTGAAACAAATCTTATCAAACATAGATTAAGGAAGTGCGATCGCTCAGATCTTGCACCAGTTACCATGACCCGACGGGGAATAAATTAAGAGTCTAATAGCTAAAGTCGGATAAATCCGACTAAAAAACGGCGGGACTTAGGCAAATCACCTTTGTTTCTTGGAAAAATCTTCGACTGGGAAACTAGAGATCCCAGCTGGAAACAAAGGTGATAGGAACGCCCTTGCGTAAGTCCTGAACGGGTGTGGTTATCTACCACCGCTTCTAACAACCTACCTAAATCTACTCATGACGAACAGAATTAGCGTAAGTCTAAGTCAAAGGTGTAACTTCCTCAAGGTAAAAAGAAGCACATTGCTGCTTGCTTATTGCTCGGCTTGCGCTCAACAATAAGCCTTGACCACTTTTCCCCAGTTAGAGTTTGCGACCTTGAGGCATGAAGTATTCAATTGTAACTCCCGATTAATTTGTGTTAGGTGTTTTATGGTTTTCACACCATCTAAGCCTTAACATCCCGCATTAATCAAGCGTACTTACAATTCTACCAGTACTGTCAATCCAACGAAATCTTTGTTGCTTTGAAAAGGTTTAAGCAAAAATAGGTAGGTTTTTAACTGTTTTTACCCCCTAAAACAGTTTTCCGTCCACTTAAGTCGACTTCAGTTACTCGTTGTGGGATTTTAATCTCCAAGCAAACTGGAAGTACAGGTGCAAGATCTTAGATGGGGAACAACGACGCCTGTAATAGAGAAAATCCCTATATTTCTGCGTCTCTCCCCGATTAAGCGATGCTTCCTCGCTTGCGAGTTTCCTTGTAAGAAGTGCCGACGTTTCTTAAACCAGCTTTGATCATTTGTTGTTCTAGCATCGCAAAGAAACGCGCGCGATCGCTCCCGGTAACCACCGCCTGATTGTGCGCCTCGGCAAGCGTTACAGGATAACCATAACCTTTCTGCACTTGCGCCAGCATCAGACTTAAGGCTCGCTCGAACATCACCCCATCTTCTGCTACCCAACCAGGCATGTCAATCCGCGCAATTTCCGCCCCGACATGGACATAGCAAAAATAAATACTCTGCCCTTTTCCGTACAAATCTAAAATCTTTGCCCCACTCCGCCACAAAGGACTGCGCTGTCCCGGTTGCAGTTGAGATAACCAAAACCTCGTATCCCGTAAAGGGTCGAAAACTTCGCAGGGTAGTTTGTCTAAATTATGACAAAAAGTTTGACAGTTAGGCACCGGATGCGGACAAACCGGCAGGCGCAAAAAATTCATCGCCTCGCTGCTTCTAGAAGCACTGAGATACCCTATGAGGGGAATTCCAGCCGTGCGAATTTGTTCCCAAGCTGCAAAAATTGGGGTAAGGATGCGAGCCCGCGCCTCAGAAGGTAATTGTTCCAAAAACCAATAAATCAGCGACCCATCCACCATCGCCAAACTAGGCACAATCGATTTTGGATCCCCCCAACCCCCCTTGTGAAGGGGGGGCAGGGGGGGATCGGGTGTTTGATTTTTTGCGCTCCCCCCCTTGTGAAGGGGGGGCAGGGGGGGATCGGGTGTTTGATTTTTTGCGCTCCCCCCCTTGTGAAGGGGGGGCAGGGGGGGATCGGATGTTTGATTTTCGATTGATCCATTCTCCTGGGCCCCTCTACCTCCATCTTCTTGACTTTTTGCCCAACTCGTGCATAGTTCAGCCAAAGCTACAGTTTCGGAGACAGTACGCCAATAACCCAACCATTCTTCGATGCGAATACCCCACTGACGAGAGATATTGAGATCCTCAGCTTTGTAGAAAACTTCTGGTAGGCTATCCATAAACGGATGGCGACTTTGCCCGTAATGCAACACCACTCGGCCTATATTAATCAGATAACAATAGGCAATTTCGTGGTGACTGGGAGTCATTTGGGAACCGTCGGTAGCGATGACAGTGTGAGCTTTTGGCGGAACGGGAATTTCGATACGGGTATCTAAAGGCTCAACGGGTACGGCGGCGGTGAAAATGAGGCGATCGCGCCACTGTTGTTGTCGCTGGACTAATTCCGATTGTTGTGCGAGCGATCGCCAGAGCAATTGCGTTGCTAATTCCAATCTTTTGCGAGAAGCAGCAGTCTCAGCATTCAGGTGCTGACTGATACCCTGCATTTGCCGCGCCACTTTTGTTAGGTCTAGCATAAGATTGAAAAATTAGAACCCGCTTAGATGCTAGCTTATCCGAAAAAAGGCATCCCCGCGTCAATAATGGTTGATTTTACATCACGTAACCAACGATTAAAATCGCGCCTATACAAACAAAACCTGCCTCCGCAGGTTTTAAATTCAAATCCGCCTGCGCGGACTTTGTGGCAGCAACGATTAAAATCGCGCCTATACAAACAAAACCTGCCTCCGCAGGTTTTAAATTCAAATCCGCCTGCGCGGACTTTGTGGCAGCAACGATTAAAATCGCGCCTATACAAACAAAACCTGCCTCCGCAGGTTTTAA
>NZ_JBHFNP010000023.1:0-59195 GCF_041929235.1 Microseira sp. BLCC-F43 | reverse complement strand
TTAACAATGCTTTTGCACCCCCACCACCCTCACCTGTAGCTGAATTTAGGGCAGCTTCCGTGGGAGTACCAGCTTCCACCCCCGCGATTGGCGGCGAACAGCGAGTCGAAGCTACCGTTACCCTGCAAATTCGTTATTGAGTAATGGGGAAGAAGGGGAAGCTAACAGCCAGAAAGCCCAGAAATAAATTTCCCAGCTTTTACAGGACTTACGCACGACGAGAAAAGAAACAAAGGTGAGACCGTCGATCTGTGGTTCCCAAACCAACGATTTTTCGGATCGCCCTTTGTTTCTTTGCGTAAGTCCTGATAATGCTAAAAATAACAGCGATCGCTTTGGCATCTAGCCTTGGGCATATATATTGGGAATAAAACTAGCTTGCTGCCATCGATGATCTATTGCATTAATCCCAAATGCCCGCAGCCGCAAAACCCCGATAATTGCCTGTTCTGCCAGTATTGTGGCTCGTCATTACTACTGGACGGACGCTATCGAGTGATGAAAATTTTGGGTCAAGGAGGCTTTGGTAAGACCTTTGAGGTAGATGATAGCGGCACGGCGAAAGTTTTGAAAGTATTAATCAACGAATATCCCATAGCGATCGCCTTATTTCAACGAGAGGCAGAAGTATTGAGTTACCTGCGCCATCCAGGAATTCCTAGAGTAGAACCCGATGGATACTTTACCTTTTTTCCCAGAAGAAGCAAAGCCGCCCTGCACTGCTTGGTGATGGAGAAAATCGCCGGATTGAACTTAGAGGAATGGCTGCATCAGCATCGCGATCGACCGATGGCGCAACAGCAAGCGATCGCTTGGTTAAAGCAACTGGTTCAAATCTTACAAGAAATTCATCAACAAGATTATTTTCACCGGGATATCAAGCCATCCAACATTATGTTGCGATCGCCCCATGCCCCCAATGCCTTGGGGGGTTGCCCCCATGACCCCCAAGGCAACGAATCTCTCTTAGCCCCCCTTGGTAAGGGGGGTTGGGGGGATCAACTCGTATTGATTGATTTTGGTGCGGTACGGGAAATTACAGAAACCTACAAGCTCAAACTCGAAGGCAAAAACGTTACTGAGGTGATGTCACCAGGTTTTACGCCCCAAGAGCAAGCAGAAGGCAAGGCAGTACCGCAATCAGATTTCTTTGCTCTTGGGCGCACATTTGTTTACTTGCTAACCGGAATACATCCGCTCAAAATTCCCCAACATGTGGCAACAAATCGGTTGATGTGGCGACAGCAAGCACCGCAAGTTTCCCAGCCGCTAGCTGGTTTGATTGATTACTTGATGGCACCGCTTCCAGGTAAGCGTCCGCAAAATGCTCAAGAAATCTTGTGGTGTATTCATGAAATTGAGCAAAATGGATATCAGCGATGAGCTACTGCATTAATCCCAACTGCCCGAAACCGAATGACTTATTAAATGCCAACAATCCGATTTGTCGCAACTGCGGTTCTGCATTGTTATTGCGAGGACGATACCGAGTCTTGCAGCAGTTGGGTGAAGGGGGCTTTGGCAAAACCTTTGCAGCCGAAGATCGAGGAACGCCGAAAGTTTTAAAAGTTCTGTTGCAAAACGACCCGAAAGCAGTAGAGCTATTTAAACAGGAAGCACAAGTTTTAAGTCAGTTAAAGCATTCCGGTATTCCCAAAGTAGAGCCAGATGGATATTTCACCTTTTGGCCCAAAAGCAGCAAACAGCCGTTGCACTGTTTAGTAATGGAGCAAGTCGAAGGTTTGAATTTACAAGATTGGCTCGAACAATCAGACTATCAACCGATTACCCAAGAGCCAGCAATTTTTTGGTTAAAGCAACTGGCAGAAATTTTAGTTCTTGTCCACCAGCAGAACTATTTTCATCGGGATATCAAGCCGTCTAATATTATGGTGCGATCCCCCCAACCCCCCTTAATAAGGGGGGCTAGCCAACCCCCCTTATTAAGGGGGGCATGGGGGGATCAACTGGTTTTGATTGACTTTGGCACTGTTAGAGAAGTAACGGCGACGTACTTAGCAAAAGTCAGCGGGCAACAGCATATCACGGGAATTTTTTCAGCCGGTTACACGCCGCCGGAACAATTCAATGGTAGAGCTGTACCCCAATCGGATTTCTATGCTCTAGGTCGCACTTTTGTTCACTTGCTAACGGGTAAGCATCCCTCTAATTTGCCTACAGATACTCGGACTGGTAAGTTAATCTGGCGAGATAGATCCTTGCAGATTTCCGAGTCATTCGCAGATTTAATTGATAATTTAATGGCAACGTTTCCTGGCGGTCGGCCTCAAAATGCCAAAATGATTTTGCAACGTTTAGATCAAATTGAAGGCAATCTTTCCTTAACTTTAGCACCAACTGTTTTAAGTCCGGGTGTTGTACCAACTGTTTTAAGTCGATTCGCAGCAATGAATCTTCAGGTATGGCGTTTAATTTCCCAGGTGCTTGCTTCTGGTGATTCGGTAGAGGAAAACCGTTGGAGGCGCTTAGCGCTGTTAGGGGGATTAGGGGGCGCTATGGCTGTTGCGATTAAGTTATATGACTCTTTCAACAGGTAGAGTATTAATTAAGTTCTGTAAATTTTTGACCTGGCAGATAATTGCGCGAAGTTATCTTGGTGAGCAATAGGGTGGCATTGCCTACTCTACTACCAAGGGTTGCATCTGAGCTTTGAATTTACGTAAGTCCTGTAGATGAATTAATCTGCCGTGAGTTACTGTCTAAACCCCAAGTGTCCTAACCCTGCTGAACCGTTAAATGCTAACAGCAAAACTTGCTGTCACTGCGGTTCGGATTTATTGCTGCAAGGTCGCTACCGAATTGTTCGATTTTTAGGTAAAGGTGGTTTTGCTAAAACCTTTGAAGTGGATGATGGCGGTACAGCTAAAGTCTTGAAAGTTTTGAGCAACAACGATCCCAAAGCCGTTTCTCTATTCCAGCAAGAAGCTAAAGTTTTAAGTCAATTGCGCCATCCAGGAATTCCCAGAGTTGATCCGAAGGGATACTTTACTTTTGAACCTAAAGATAGCAGCGAGCCATTACACTGTTTAGTAATGGAGAAAATCGAGGGCGTGAATTTACTAGAATTGCTGAGAAAGCGGAGCTATAAACCCATTAGTCAAGCACAAGCGATCGCTTGGTTAAAACAACTAACAATAATTTTAGATCAAGTTCATCAGCAGCAGTATTTTCACCGGGATATTAAACCAACCAATATCATGCTGCGGACTCCTTCTATTTCGTCTAGCCAATTAGGAAACAAGCGAGATCAATTGGTCTTGATTGATTTTGGTACAGCGAGAGAAGTTACCAGCACCTATCTAGCTAGAATTGGTGGAGGACATCAGGTAACGGGGTTAGTTTCGGCGGGTTACACGCCTCCAGAGCAAGCGGATGGTAGAGCAGTGCCACAATCAGATTTTTATGCTTTGGGACGCAGGTTTGTTCACTTGCTGACAGGTAGACCTCCAAATAGTTTTGCTGAAGATTCCCAAGGAAATTTGCTCTGGCGCAACGGTGCTAAGCATGTCTCAAAACCCTTGGCAGATTTGATTAATTATCTAATGGCTCCCCTGCCTGGAAATCGACCTCAAGATACAAAAGAAATTTTGAATTGTATCGAAAAAGTTGAAAGCCATTTTAAATCGCCTGCTTCACAGAGTATCCGAATCCAAACTACTACGCCAACTGTTCGAGTTAACAGTCAAACTGCTCAGGACATTTCGCCGAAAAACTCTCCGCTGAGAATGAGTTGGCGAAGAATAACCGTGTTAATACTATCGGGATCGATCTTATTGAGTTTATCTGATATTATTTTTTCCTCCAGTGTTTTATTTTGGCAATTAGGAAGATGGCGATCGCAATTATCTGGCTCTATTTTAAGATTCTGGAACTGCCATTCTAAAGCCAAAGCTCCACTACTACACACCTTCTGCGGACATTCATCTTCGGTTGAATTAATTGCCTTAAGCCCGAATAGTCAGACTCTTGTGAGTGCTGACCAAGACCGCACCATCAAGCTCTGGAACTTGCAAACTGGAAAACATCTGCGAACTCTTACTGGGCATTTAAAACCAATTCGTTCCATCGTCATTAGTCGAGATGGCAAAACTATAGCTACTGCCAGCTGGGACGGCACTATCAAGCTATGGAACCTACCCACTGGTGAACTGAGAAGTACCATAGCTGCTGAATATTCAGGGGGGGTTAATTCCATCGCCATTAGCCCGGATAGTCAGACAATCGGCAGTATTAGTTTTGGCATTCCCAACAATTTTCCCGAGCAAGAGGATCTAAAGGATAAAATCAAAAGCTATCGCTCTGTCCACAGTTATTTCTACGATAGCCGTCTTGACTACAGCATCAAGCTATGGAACTTGCAAACTGGGAAACGGAAAGACATCATTTTTCCCCAAGGTCAAAGCTGGTTTAAGTCAATGATCATCAGCCCGGATAGTCAAACTCTTGCCTGTCTCGACGAGAACGGCTCCATTCAGTTGCAGAACCTGCAAACTGGAAAACTTAAAAGCATCATCCCAGAGAGTCAAACCCGTGTCCTGCCTACTTCGAGCAGCATAATCATACCTATCCAACGGAGTGCAAAATTTAGTTCTATCGCCATCAGCTCGGATAGTCAGACTCTCGCCAGTGTTCAAACCTTCGCTGGTTTTGATCCTTTGGGTTTGAATGCAAGTGACCCAGCCGACACCATCAAGCTATGGGACTTGCAAACTGGAGAACTAAAAGGTGCTCTCACCGGACATTCATTTGAGACTAAATCCCCCGTCAGCAGTCAAGAATTCACTCTCCCCCCATATCTACCTGAGACTAGATCTATCGCCATCAGTCCAGATAGCCGGACTCTCATCAGAGTTGGTAAAGACACAATCGACCTATGGAACCTGCGAACTCGGGAACTGAGAAGTAACCTTACCGGACATGGGAAAGGGGTTAGTTCTATCGCCATCAGCTCGGATAGTCAGATCCTAGTCAGTGTCAGTGGGGATGGCACTATCAAGTTGTGGAACCTGGGAACAGGAGAACTGAGAACCAGCATCACCAAATATTCAAGTCGGGTTAACTTTATTGCTATCAGCCCCGATAGTCGCACTCTTGCCAGTGTCGGTGGAGCCAGCTTCCAAGCAGCAAAAACAATTGAGCTATGGAATCTTCAAACTGGGGAATTAAGAAGAACCCTCTCTGGGCATGTAAGTGCAGTTACTTCCATAGCTTTCAGCCCAGATAGCAAAACTCTCGTCAGTTCTAGTTTTGACGGCACTATGAAAGTTTGGCGAGTGCCATAGGTTTGTTGGTTTCTGAACTAAATGGAAAAAGCGCTCAAAACCCCAGTTTCTTCGAGAAACCAGGGTTCTAAAACAACCAGCCCGCCCTACTAAATCTACAATCAACTAACAGCTTCAACGCCCAATTCTGCGCGCCATTCTGCTAAAGGTTTTTCCCAGTTTTCTTCCCACTTTTGCGCCAGGAAAGGTTTAGCTTTTATCCCAATGTTATAACCTTTAACAAAGATATTTATAACGTGAGTCAAATGCTCAGATGATGTCAGCAGCGTATTCAAAAGACCGCCAGCCATAATCGCCACTGATAAAGGGCCATGAGTTTGAGCTAAAGCGAATCCTTGCAAACCTAATTCTCCGAGTGAGTCGGTGCCAAAACCCGTTACTGTATGCCAAATATCGTGAGTTTGCCGCTGACGTAATATCAGGTAAGTCATATCATCGGCAATCTGCACTTTCCGATAAAATTCTGGGTCAAAATTCGCTTTTTTCATGTTGTAAGCATAAATATAACCCAGGGAATCTTTAGGTAATTTCAGCAAATTTTCCAAATCTGGAGTCGGGGCAAGGTAACGTTCCTCGACGAGTTGCCCTACCCCTGGCTGAGATTTTATATACTCAATCGCTAATTTATTAGTTTCGGTATGGCGAAAGGCTTCTGATATATCGAAAATACAGTCGGTTTTAGTGACATCTCTAGCAAAATCAATAAACCCGATCAACCCATTAATATATTCCGGGCGTACTTCTCGTTGTAGTTCTGGAATGTACATATCAAACTCTTGAGGGACATCTGTTCTCTCAGTCTAAAATGAGAGCTTGGGGTTTTGTTGCGATCGCTACCACTTTTTCAAGTGACATCGCATCGGTCATCGGTCACAGCTCATCAGTTATGGTAGAAGCGATCGCCCACTATTCAATCCCAGCGGACGGTTCATCCTCAAACGATGAGGACGCCACCGTCCGCTTATAATCGGTGCCAGTTGCTCAACTGTCACAAGAAGCAGAGAGAAGATACTTAATGAACGAACCACAGAGGCACAGAGAACACAGAGGTAAGAGAAAAGAAGAGGCAGGTAATTTTAGACTAAACCCACCTCGTTTGGTAGGCAATTAGCAATTAGCAATTAGCAATTAGCAATTACCGATGCATGTGCTGTTCTAACAACTGTTGCGCCCTGGGTTTATAAAGTAAATAAAACAGCGATTCAACGTAACGCAACAAATCTTCGCGGTTTTCTTGGGAGGTAAAATTCCAGAAACCGTAAATTTTGGCTAGAGATAGCAGTTTGGTGCTGTGAATTTTCCAGGTATAGGTGCTGTAAACTCGTTCTATGCCTCGCTGGGAAATTTCTTGCCAGTATTTGGGATTGCGATCGCACTCAGTCACAAACGCCAATATTTTGTCTGCGGTTTCCTCCAAAAGCGTCGGATTGATGTAAAATCCATTGAATTTATCTTGAATAATCTCCAGCGGGCCGCCAAACTGAGTTGCGAAGGTAGGTAAACCGGAAATCATCGCTTCTAAAATTGTCAAACCAAACGCTTCAAATAACGCCGGTTGCACGAAAATTCCCTGACGATCTGCTATGACGCGATAAATTTCCCCCGATTCGCCTTTGGGTAAGCGCACGCCCAACCAGCGGATTTTACCGTGGAGGTTGTATTCTTCAATTATCCGGTAAAGTTTGATAATTTCATCGCGTTCTTCGTTATCGCCCGATTCCTCGACGCGCAATTTTCCGGCAACTAAAATTAAGTTGCAGCGCTCTTGCAATTCCTGGCTTTTACCAAAGCATTCTGCTAATCCGGTGAGGTTTTTAATCCGGTCTAAACGTGCCATTGAAAAGATGGGTCGCTTGTTTGGATCTTCGAGTTTTCCGAAAATATGTGCCGGATCTTCTTGGGTGAAAAGCATTGCTTCTAGACGCGCGCGATCGCTTTCATTTCGCTCTTCTATTCGAGTGTAGGGAAAATACACGCTTTCGTTCACTCCAGGCGGCACGACGTTGAATTTAGGACTGAATAATTCAACCCCATTCACGACGTGATATAACTCGGGCATTGTGAAACACTTATAAGACTCGTACTGTCCGACGCTATCCGGGGTGCCGACAATTTCTTGATAAGTACTGCTGATGACGAAATTCGCCGCATTCATTGCCAACAAATCGGCGGTAAATTGCAGGGAAAAATGATATTTATCTTCCAAATCTTGCCAATAGAGGTTGCTAAACAGATATTTAGATTTCTCTAAAGCGTGGGCAATGATGCACTGGGTTACCTTGAGGCGGCGTGCCAGCAGAAACGCTACCAAATTTCCATCGGAATAATTGCCAACAATTAAGTCAGGGCGTCCCTCAAATTCTGCCAGCAATTCTTTTTCTGCATCGATGGCGTAGGTTTCTAAATAAGGCCAAATCTCAAATCGCGAGATCCAGTTATGAGCGATTTTGGGATTAAATTCCCGGAAAGGAACGCGCAAAATCCAGGCATTTGCTGTATCGTAAACTTTTTCTAACCGTTGGTTGCTGCGAGTGCCGTCATTGTTGGGAATTAAACGAGTGAGAATAATCACCTTGGGACCCACGCCCAAAACATCTAAACCAGCCAATTTAATATCTTCTTCCATTTGCTGTTCCAGACTTCTGGCTTGGTCGAGAACGTAGACGACTTGACCGCCTGTATCTGGACGCCCCAACACTTCTTCTTGCCCAAACCAACCGTGGGGAGATACCAAAACGATGCGAAAAATCATCGGAATTCGGGTTAAAAATGCTTCCAGGGTTTGGTGATCCGGGGAGTCGATCAATTCGTCTAAAAGTCCCAGGGTTTCCCGCACTCGTCCGGCAGTGTTTCCCCACCCCGGTTCAAACCCCATTGCTTGCAAATCAAACCGTAATTTTTCGTAATGTTCGTTATCGGGACGCGAATTTAAAAAGGTCAAAGCTTGCTTAACTTGGTCAGAAAGATGCTGACACGATTGAATTTTATCGTTAATCAACAGTTGTTGGTTGTTGTAAGAGTGGAGGCTCAAAAATTTATACAAAGCTTGCAACCACTGCCGCGAGTCTTCAAACAATTTGCTCGATAGGAAACGGTTGAGGAATTGTACCCCTTTGCCGATGTTTTTGGGGTCGCGAATCGTTGGAGAATAGTCGTAAAACGGGCCAAAATCTAGTTCTAGGAGGTCGCCTTCTTCCGGATGAAAACGGTTAACCAGCAAGTCGCGTTCGTCAAGCAATTGCTTCACTGTCATCGGTTCGCATTTCAAGTCATCTGTCAGGCGATAGATTTCTTGCAAGGCAATTTTAGGCCGGACGATCAGGCAGAGACTGCCTTTTTCTAAAATAATTTCCTGGGTATAATAAATTAACCGGCCTAAATGGGAAGCATTGTAAAAATGTTCCGGTTTATTGTGATTTTTGCAGTAGGTAGAAAAAGCCGTCAGAATGTCGTTTCGCAGTAAGTATCGCTTTTCTTGATGGCGCAAATCGGCGATCAACTGTTGCAGGTGTTTCTTTTCATCGCTGTTGAGAACGTTTTGAAGCAATTCGGTCATAACAGTTTTCTAAGTTGGTTTTGGATTTAACTTCAATACAATGCTGGTGAATTGATCGGGGATGGGATACCGAGTCGGCAACAAAAAACAAAAACCCTCTGCCTCAGAGGCTCTAAAAGCCTCTGTCAAAACCAATTTTCACGCAATATCCCCTTTAACCACAGAGCAAGGAGCAGTGCTTCTGCGGCTAATTCTAGACACGATATTTTTCCCTCACCTGTTGGAGCGATCGCCCAAATTTGGGCAACTTTTGGTGAGGGTGAAACCCGTTATGAATTGACCAACAATCGTCCAAAATGCCGTTCAGCGATCGCTCTGCGCCTCTACCTAAAGGCAGAGATTGCTTATTCTTTTGTTACATATAAAAATTTCATCTCTCTTAAGTAATAATGCTCATTTTTTATATGAGATGAAAAACTATCATGCTGATGGCAAGGGATTCCTGTAGAATAAGATGGAAAACCGGCTATTTTTTCAGACACAAAACTTAATAAAACCAGCTTTTTTCTTGAAGTGAAATGAATATTTGAAAACTATTTTAATCGATCGACCCAAGCCTGGAAACGGCCTTTTATAATTAAATCCAAGCTTTTTGAAATTTGTGTGGAGATTCTTATGACAGACAAAACACATGAAACGATGACCCATGACCACAGTATGGCGAACATCCTGATTTCAATCTTCTTGGTGTTGTGCGCCTTTACTTTCCTCATCCTGCTGGGTCTTTTTTAAGGATTTGAGTTGAACTTTAAGGTGAAATTAAAAGCAATTGAAGATTCGTTGCGAGAGCAGCTTGGCTGAATGGCTAAGCTGCTCTTTAGTTTTGCAGCAACGCCTGAAATCGCTCATCTTTGCGAATCCCGCCAAAATATGAGTCGGTTTTTGCAGCTTCAATACATTTTTCTGAATTTAATGCAATAGCTTGTTGCAAACTTTTAATAGCTAATTCTACATTGCCTTGCAACGCATAACAGCAAGCTTTGCTGTACCAAGCTGGGTAATAATTGGGTTGAAGTGCTATGGCTTTGTCGTAACTAGCGCTCGCTTCATCAAATCGCGCTAAATACATCAGCGCAATGCCCCGATTGTTCCAGACAATATGGTAATTTGGATGCACTTGCAAGACTTTATCGTAGCAAGCAATTTCTTCTTTATGCCGTCCCAAACTTCCCAGGACGTATCCGCGACTTTCCCAAGCTTGGTAGTAGTCGAATTTTAATTCAATCGCTTTATCGTAACTCGCAAGGGATGCTTCTAAACGGCCTAAATTTTCCAGCGTTCTTCCCCGGTTATACCAAGCTAGTCTGGTTGAATGCTCAATGCGGTATCTAAGCTGGCGAGTTCTTCTGACTCTCGACCTAAATGTCCTAAAGTCACACCGCGATTGTACCAAGCTTTATGATCTCCAAGATTAAATTCAATCGCTTTATCAAAGCAAGTCAGTGCTTCTTCAAACCGTTTCCATTCGCTGAGAATCAAGCCTCGATTATTCCAAGCTTGGTGATATTTGGAGTTCGATTCAATCGCTTTATCGAAGCTCTTGGAGGCGTCCCAAACTTTTCAGCGCCACTCCTCGATTATTCCAAGCTTGGTAATAGTTTGCTTTCAAGACAATCGCATTATCAAACGAAGCAATCGCATCATTCAACCGTCCCAAATTCTTCAGCGCCACCCCTCGATAGTACCAAGCTTCCCGATTCCCCGGTTGGAATTTCAACGCCATATCGTAAGAAGCAATTGCCTCTTCAAATCGTCCCAAATCGCTGAGTGCGATTCCCCGGTTTTGCCAAGCTTGGTCGTAGTCTGTTTTGGATGCGATCGCTTTATCGAACGCTGCGTTCGATAAAGCGTGTGCGTCAGCACGTATTGCCTCTGCCCACTTTCCCGTATTTTTCAGTGCTATACCTTTATTGTACCAGTTTTTGTAATCCCCTGGTTTAAACTTAATCGGTTTCTTCATAGCGCTTTGTTTTCTGTTTCTTGTGCCTCACTTGACTATTTTTGCATCAATGTTTGAAACCGTACCTCTGAGCGAATGCTGTCAAAATCCGCATCATTTTTTGCCATTTCTCGGTATTGTTGGTGGTTTAAATTGATTGCTTGTTCTAAGTTTTCAATTGCCCGATCGGTGTGACCCAGTACTGCATGACAGCGAGCTTTTAGATAATAAGCTGAATGCAAGTCCGATTTTAATTCCAGCGCTTTATTGTAGGAATCTATCGCCTCTTCAAACCGGCCTAAATTTCCTAGCGTAATGCCCCGATCGTACCAGGCTTCGTGGTATTCTGGCTTGGATTCAACGGCTTTATCGAAAGAAGCAATTGCTTCATCAAACCGCGATAGATTTCCCAGAGCCATGCCTCGGTAGTACCAAGCTTCGTATTTATCTGGCTTAAATTCTAGGGTTTTGTCGAAAGCTGCGAGCGCTTCTTTAAACCGTCCCAAATTTCCCAAGGCAATCCCCAGGTTGTAGAATGCTTCGTCATGGTCTGGTTTGATTTCAACGACTTTATTAAACGAAGCGATCGCTTCGTTAAACCGTCCCAAATTTCCCAGTACCACGCCCCGATAATACCAAACTTCGTATTTTTCTGGTTTTAATTCAACGGCTTTATCGAAAGACGCTACTGCTGAGTCAAACCGCGACAAATTTCCCAGAATCACGCCCCGATTGTACCAGGCTGGATAATAATCTGGTTTGAATTCGATTGCTTTATTGTAAGCCGCTACTGCCTCTTCAAACCGTGACAAATTTCCTAGAATCACGCCTCGATTGTACCAGGCGGCGTAGGATTCCGGTTTGAATTCTATCGCTTTATCAAACGCCGCGATCGCTTCTTCTAGGCGTCCCATATTTCTCAGGATGTTGCCTCGATTATTCCACGCTTGGTAATAGTCTGGTTTATATTCTATTGCTCGATCAAACGCCGCGAGCGCATCACTCATGCGTCCCAAATTCCACAGCGCCATCCCCCGGTTATTCCAAGCTTGGTAATAATCGGGTTTGCTGGCGATCGCTTTATCGTAGGAAGCGACCTCTTCTGTAAATTTTCCCAACTGCCTCTGTGCCACTCCCCGATTATACCAAGCTTCGTAATAGTCTGGTTTTAGTTCTACGGCTTTATGGTAAGACTCAAGTGCCTCGTCGAACTTTCCTAAACTAAACAGAATCAGACCCCGGTTATTCCAAGCTTTATAATAGTCTTCTTTGAATTCTAGGGCTTTATCGTAGGAAGCGAGTGCCTCTCTTAGGCGTCCTAAATTTCGCAGCACTACGCCTCGGTTGTACCAAGCTTGGTGGTAGTCGGGTTTAAATTCTATCGCTTTATTGTAAGAGATAAATTCTTGATCTAATCGTCCCAAATTTCCCATTGCCACGCCCCGATTGTACCAAGCTTCGGCAAAGTCGAATTCCCATTCAATCGCCCGAGCGTAAGCTGCGAGCGCTTCCTCTAATCTGCCTACAAACATCAGCGCCACCCCTAGCTTGTTCCACGCTTTGGGAGCGTCACATTTGTATTTAATTGCTTTTTCGTAACCAGCGATCGCTTCTTCCCACCGTCCCAGGTTAGCTAGTGCTTTCCCCCGGTAGTACCAAGTTTCGGAGTCATCGGGTTTTAATTCCAGCGCTTTGTCGTAGGCAGCGATCGCCTCAGTAAATCGCCCCATATTATACAAACCATTTCCCCGGTTTTTCCAGATTTCCCGCGCATCTGGTTTTAAATCCATTGTCTTCTTCATATAGTTTTCCCAACATATTTTTCTGCGGTGGCGGTCGTTATTTGGCGGTAATCAAATCATATTAAGCTTAGTATAATTTTAGAATTGTATCTAATATCCGGTTTACTCGCACCTTTCTGGAAACCTGCCTTTTGCAACAATTATCGCAACCTTTCTCTCCTTACTTCCCCTGCAATTTTTCAACGAATGAATCTGCCCCATAGAGGATGACAGCGAATTATCCGCTTTCCTCGATCCTAACCCCTGCCTATAAAGGTAGAGGATTGGCGGTCTAAGTCAATAGCACGCTTGAACCTTGGCATCAATTTATACGCCAAATTTTAATAATACCGTCAGTACTCCCACTTACCAAAGTTTTCCCATCCGGACTCATGGTCACAGAAATCACACCTCCTGCATGTCCGCTAATCGTGCGAATTTCTTGTCCGGTTTTCAGATTCCACAGTTTGATCGGGAGATCCATGCCGCCGCTTGCCAGCATTTTTCCATCCGCACTAAAGGTAACAGAATTAACCCAGTGCGAATCTCCCGTAAGCGTGCAAATTTCCTGTCTGGTTTTCCCATCCCACAGTTTGATCGTTTCATCCACGCTGGCAGTTGCTAACATCTTACCATCCCGACTGAAAGCGACGGCGTTAACCCAGCGGCAATGTCCTAATAGCGGGAGAATTTCCTGTCCGGTGTTGAGATTCCACAGTGCGATCGCGTTATCTTCACCTCTCGAAGCGATCGTTTCTCCATCCGGACTCAGTACGGGCGGAAAACCCCGGTTTGAATTGCCGTTGAGCGGACGCATCTGTTGTCCCATTGTCAAATCCCACAGTTTGATCGTTTTATCTTCGTTTTTCCCCTCTTGGCGATCAAGACTGATAATCATCGGAAAAACCAGGCTAATATTTCCGGTAATCGTACAAATTTCCGCTTGAGTTCTCAAGTTCCACAATTTAACAGTATTGTCGCTACTGCTACTGGCAAGCGTCCTTCCATCCAAACTAAAAGTCACCGAATCTACCCGTTCTAAATGACCTTTGAAATTGCCAATTTCCTCTCCCGTTGCTAAATTCCACAGTTTCACAGTATTGTCGCTACTGCCGCTAGCAAGCGTTTGTCCATCCGGACTAATCGCCACGGCACAAACCCAGTTAGAATGTCCGGCAAGCGTATGGACGCATTTCCATTTTTCCGCTTTTTGCTTTAATGCTTCTTCCTCTCTCCGTTCCGCTTCAATCAGCGCTATCTTTTTCAATTCCTGCTGATAAATTTCCCGTTGCTGCTGCTGAATCTGTTTAATAACCTTAATATAAGGTTTGAGCCATTCTCGCTCCTACTCCGATTCTAACTCAAATAACTGCGGTTCATAATTCCGTTCGATATAAAGATAATAGGCATCCGCTAAAAACGCTGCCAATAACTTGTGAATCGCGACAATTACCTCCCGAATTGTGCGGAGGCTTTCTTTTTTTCCGTAACCACATGCTTCGAGTTCTTCTTGAACTTTCTCCCAATTCCACGCCAAAGTCGGAAGTAGGAAAACTTGATTATTTTGCCACCCCCAAAACCCTACCCGCCAATTCACTTCATAATCGCTAATGTCGCTATAAATAATTGCGGTTGGGACGAAAGCTAAAATCTGCTGCAACCGCTTGACATCGATATCATAAATAGCATCCTTAAAATAGTCGCTGTAAAACTCAACCGGACGCAAGTCTTTATAACCAGGATAATTTTGATTGAGAAATTCACCTACCTTACGCAATTCTATTTGCCGATTATTGTGGAAATAATCCGGAGAATATTTACTAATTATTGGGGGAGAAACCAACAACAAAAATCGGTGTTGCTGGCGCTGCAAAATTTGCTCTGTATCTGGTAAACTTATATTATAAAACCAAGCATCTTTATGCCAAAGCATTTGAATTTCATTCAGCTTAATCTGAATCGCCTTAGCTTGCCAATCGCGCAGCAATTCCCGTTGCAGCAAGCTTAATTCCCGTCTATCTTGCAGTTCTTGTTCTTGTAGCGCAATTCGACTATCGACTTTGGCAGTATAAAGACTCAATAATTCCCTTTCTCTAGCTTGTTTGCGCTTTAAATATTCAATCTGTGCTTCCCAGTAACGCGGAGCTGACTTCACCTGCTCAATCAAAAAAGGTGCTTTAGAAGATTTTCCTCCAAAAGCTTGTCCCAATCTTTCCCCAAGGTGCTGTGCAGAAGCATTCAGCAATCGAACTAAGACATTAGTCACAGCAGCAGGTATTGGCATAAGATGTGAGCCAGGAGCTAGGATAGAAATGCACCTTTTCAAAGCATAATTATCACTATAACTCCGAGCAAAACAAAAATTTAATTAAATTTTTGTTACAATTCTTACCCTCGCTGCTCTAATACCGTTTTCCCCTGAATGGGAAACACTTGGGGTTGGGGCGGGTTTAGTTAAATAGTTTGTTTTTGCCAAAGGTTATTGGTAAAACCCGCCCCTACAATCGGTAAATGTTGATGTCTAGCATTATCAAGGGAAATTGGTATAACACCACATCCTCTTCCTCCTCTTCTTGGCGTCCTCGGCGTCTTGGCGGTTCGTTTAAAAAAAGAAACCGGGTTTTTTACGGGAAAGCCTCCCCAACCCGGTTTATCACTACCTGCAAACTATTGGCTCAAACTTTGTAAAGATTCGCTACATATTCCCCATAACCGTTGTAGGGCAGCGTCGGTATTTTTTCCCAAGACAAATCCGGTCCTTTGCTGATAAATTTCTCAGTTGCTTGTGACCAGCGGGGGTGAGGCTTGGTAGGATTAACATTCGCCTCAAAATCATATTCGCTTGGCACTAAAGTATTCCAATAAGTCGCCGGTTGCTTGTCAACAAACTCGACTTTGACAATCGATTTAGCTCCCTTAAATCCGTATTTCCAGGGCAACACCGCTCGCATCGGCGCCCCGTGTTGCTTGGGTAACAAATGACCGTAAATCCCCACAGCAAAAAACGCTAATTCGTTCGCCATTTCTTCAATGCGTAACCCTTCCGTATAAGGCCAAGGTAGTTTTTCCATGAACGACAAAAGCGGGCCATATGTCACTTTTGGATCGTAATAAGAGGTAAAGCGCACGAATTTTGCTTGGGAGGTTGGTTCAACAGCAGCAATTAATTCCCGCATGGGAAATCCAACCCAGGGTAATACCATCGACCAAGCTTCAACGCAGCGGAAACGATAAACCCGCTCTTCTAAAGGAAATTTTTTCCGCAAATCGTCGATATCGTAGGTGCGAGGATTTTTCACCAAACCGCTAACTTCGACTTTCCAGTCTTCTGTTGGTAATGCTTGAGCGCCTTGCCAAATCGATTTTGTGCCGCCAAACTCATAAAAGTTATTGTATTTACCGGCTAGGATTTCGTCGGTAATTGGGCGGTCTACTTTGGCGAAGTTAGGATTGCTTTTAACTGAATCGATTTTGGGTAGTTTTAAAGTTTCCTCCAGCTTCTTGTCTGTTTCCTCCGACTTCTGACAACCCAAAATCGGCATGATGGTTGCTCCTATGCTTGCACCCATCAGCGTTTTGATCAAGCGACGCCGATTGAAAAAAATCTTTGCTGGCGTCACTTCCCGTTCTGGAATTTCCCAAGTTTTTGGCACGCGAATCAGCGTCATTTGCAACCAACTCCTGCTCTGATTTGTTGTTTTGCTAATAATTGTAAGGGAGAAGCAGAGGAAGAAACAGGTCTTACGCAAGCGCGTTCCTAGAAACCCGGTTTCTGGGTAGATCTCTCGCCACCAAACAAACGATTTTTCCTAGAAACAAAGGTGATTTATTACTGGCGAAGGCGTTCAAAATCTGGGTTGGTTTTGGCTAATTCCTGGTAGCGATTGGGAGCGATCGCGATCGCTTGTTGCAAGCAAACCATTCCCCGATTCACCCAACCTAGTCGCGCGTAACAGCAAGCTTTCCCGTACCAGGCGCTGGCGGCGTTGGGGTCGATCTCTAGCGCTTTGTCGTAGCTTTTGATCGCACCTTTATACCAACCCAAGTATCCCATCGCATCGCCCCGCCGATACCATGCCCAATAATCGTCGGGTTTGTACCCAATCGCCGCATCGTAACTACTGAGTGCCGCTCTATACCTAGCTATGCCTTGCAGTGAGTAGCCCCGCCAGTACCAAGACCAATAATCCGTAGGTCTGGATTTGATCGCTCTGTCGTAGGATGCGATCGCCTGCTCATAATCCCCTAATTCTCGTAAGGCATCGCTCCGCCGATACCAAGCCCAAAAGTCGTTGGGGTAGGATTTAATTGCTTGTTCGTAAGATGCGATCGCGTCGCGATACTGACCCAAACTCCGATATGCTTGTCCTTTTTGATACCAAGCCCAGTAATCATTGGGACGCATTTGTAGGGCTTTATTGTAGGATGCGATCGCGCAGCCATAGCGACCGAGATTATCTAAAGCATTTCCCCGCTGATACCAAGCGCGGTAATCATCCGAGAAGCGTTCGATGGCTTGATCGTAGCAAGCGATCGCTTCAGTGTAGCGCCCTAACATCCGCAACGAATTACCCCGCAAATACCAGGAACGGTAGTCATCGGGGCGACACTCTAATGCTTTGTTATGACTACCCCTGATGTTATCAAAAGGAACTAAGCGACTCATACCATTTTAGATTTTAGATTTTCGCTCGTTTCAGCCGAATCAAACTCAGCCTATTGCGCTGTTAAATGGTATCATACATGCTCGTCACCAGACAGGTATTCTGCCGCCTTGATTATCAGCTTTTTTCTTGGCGATTTGCTCTATATAAATCCTTAAAAATCTGCTGAATCGAGTATAAATTAAACCTGATAGGTTATTGGCCTATCAGGTGAAATAATAATAGTAGTATGGGCGGGTTTTACCAACCATCTATGAAATAATCGACAGTTTATCTAAACCCGCCACCCTGTTGTCTGCTAACTGACGAACCGTTTAAAAAGCCGATGCTTCAGATTGCGAGTTGAGCATAGTCCCCCAAGTCCTGGAGCCAATAATGCCATCTGCAACCAAATTTCTCGACCGCTGGTATGATATCACAGCATTTCGCGTCCCAGCGCCGTAAATGCCATCAATTGGGCCATTATAAAATCCCTGTTGGCTCAAGAAAGTCTGCACATCTCTGACTGTTTGTCCCCGACTACCATAGTAGAGATTCGTCGTTTGGTTAGGCGAATAACTACTCAGGGGATTGGGTGAACCAGGCGTGACATTTCCCGAAGGTTGGGCAGGTGTTTGCAATTGCTGAGTTGGCGTCCCATTTAATTCGGTTTGCGGATTGTTCAGTTGAGTTGGATTGTCTGTTTGGTTGGGCGACTGATTCAGCGTGCCAGAATTAGTCTGAGCATTGGCAGGTATACCCCCCAACAGCAATAAACTCGCGGAGATTGCCGAGAATATGCCCAAAGACAGAGGTTTGGAGTTAACAAATTTGGCATCCATTAGTTAATGCTCTCCTTTTGCGAAATAGGCTAAATGCCAGAACCATTAGCAACTTATGCCCTGGGGCGATTCAATCCTCAAAATTAGTTTCAATTAGGTTTTGAACTGCTGAGGATAAAGTTGCTAGGTTCTTTCCTAATCTTGTTGGTGCCGCAGCGGGACAATTGATGTCGCTGTTTGGAATTTTCAATCGCTCCGGCTTTCTTACCTATTTATAAGCTTAGGTTAAGGTTTTAATCAAAATATAGCCCGCTGGTTATAGTTTTTGGTTGATGTTTGTCTAACCAAAGAAAGACATTATTATATTCGTTAATCATAAATCTAAAATTGCCCAATCAACCCGGTTTATCAGATTTGTTGGCAATTATTGGTAGGGAACATCAGAGAGATATCGGTTGGTATGACAATAATAATGATGCCGTGTCCCTACAGAACGGCATCAGAGAGATATCGGTTGGTATGACAATAATAATGATGTTCCCTACTTATGGTTCGCAGATACTGGTCAAGGCATTAAACCGTTCATCTTCCCGAATTTTGGTAAAATCTGGGTCAACTTTAGCCATCAAAAGGTATTTTTCAGGCTGGAGATGGATGGCTTTTTGTAGATTTTCAATAGCAAAATCTACCTGGTCTTGCAAGGCATAACAGCAAGCTTTGTTGTAGTAAGTATTAGCGTGGTCGGGTTGAATGTGTAGGACTTTATCGTAAGATGCGATCGCTTCGTCGTATCTCCCCAGATGCACCAAGGTCAAACCCCGACTGTACCAAGCCCAATAGTCTTGAGTGTCCAGGATAACGGCTTTGTCCAAACTAGCGATCGCTCCAGAGTAGTCACCCGCTCTTCTTTGGGAAACACCTCTGTTATACCAAGCTCTTTGGTAGTCTGGTTTAATTTCCACGGCTTTAGTAAAGCTGGCGATCGCTTTTTCGTTGCGCCCGATGTCAGTTAACAGCAGACCCCGGTTATACCAAGCATTGTAGGCATCCGGGTTAAACTCAATCGCCCGGTCAAAGCTGTTGAGGGATTCTTCGTGATTTCCTAGCCGTTTGTGCGCTAACCCTCTGTTGTACCAAGCCCAGTAGGCGTTAGGTTGCAATCTCAAACTGCGGTCAAAGCTAGCGATCGCTTCTTTATATTTTCCCAAGTCACATAATGTAATACCTCGGTTGTGCCAAGCATTGGAAGCATCCGGGTTAAATTCAATCGCCCGGTCAAAGCTATTGACTGCCTCGCCGTGGTATCCTAACTTTCCAAGTGCAATGCCTCGGTTGTGCCAAACCCAGCTAATGCCCGGTTGAATCGCTAGGGCGTTATTAAAGCTGGTGAGTGCTTCCTCGTGACGACCTAAGTGTCCCAGCGCCAAACCCCGCTGACACCATGCGTCATAATAATCTGGTTGTAACCGCAAGGCTTTGTCGAAAAACGCGATCGCTGCTTCATAGTCTTTTTTATCGATTAATAGCACTCCTTGCTGGCGATAAAATTCCGCTTCGTAACTGATGGGTTGGCTGATGGACTGCGTCATCTTTCTTTGGGCTGATCTTTTGGGTTAGATGCCCAAAACAATAGCACAATTTGATCCCCCCTCTCACTAGGTAAAAACTACACGCTAAGTGAAGCAAGAGGGAAAGGGAGAGTAAGAGGCAAAAGGGAAGAGCCAGAAGGAGAATATTCGTATAAGCTAACTCCAGTGTTTAATAAAATCTTAAAAATTCAAAATAATGTTCAATTTTGCCTTTTAAATAAAAGTTGGAATCAGAACAGCAGGCGCGACTGTGTGCCATCGCTTATAAAATAAGAATCCTCCTCTTAACTGCGGCATCGTTTGATTTTGTGGAACCTAAACAATACTGACATGAGTGAACCAACAGGCGCGGCTTACCGTATAGAAAAAGATTCGATGGGTGAAAGGCAAATACCTGCCTCTGCCTACTATGGAATCCAGACGCTGCGGGCAATCGAAAATTTTACGATCAGCGGAATTAAACCTTTACCTACCTATATCGATGCCTGCGTGTTAATCAAGAAAGCCACCGCCATAGCCAACGGCGAACTCGGCTGTATTGAGCAAGAGATTAGTAGGGCGATCGTCCGCGCGGCGGATGAAGTCCTGGCAGGCAAGTTTCGCGATCAATTCGTGGTAGATATCTACCAAGCCGGGGCGGGTACATCCCACCACATGAACGTCAACGAAGTGCTGGCAAATCGGGCATTGGAAATTTTGGGGGATGAGAAGGGAAATTACCAGCGCATCAGTCCCAACGACGATGTCAATTACGGTCAGTCTACCAATGATGTGATTCCGACCGCGATTCGGATTGGGGCGCTGTTGGCTTTAGAACACACGCTTTACCCAGCATTAGAAGCGGCGATCTGTGCGGTAGAAAATAAAGCCGTTGAATTCAAAGATATCGTCAAATCCGGCAGAACTCACATGCAAGACGCCGTCCCGGTGCGTCTGGGGGAAAGTTTTCGCGCCTTTTGGCAAATTCTGTCCGACCACATGACTAGAATTGAAACCGCATCTTTGGATTTAACCGTCCTGGGGTTGGGTGGTAGTGCGGCGGGAACGGGGTTAAATACCCATCCTCAGTATCGCGATCGCGTCGCCAAAATCTTATCCGAACTGATGAACCAAACTTTGCAACCCGCCCCCCACCTGATGGCGGCAATGCAGAGTATGGCACCTTTTGTCAATGTTTCCGGTGCTTTACGTAACTTAGCGCAAGATTTGATCAAAATTTCCCACGACTTGCGCTTGATGGATTCTGGCCCAAAAACCGGGTTAAAAGAAATTCAACTGCCGCCGGTACAACCAGGATCTTCTATTATGCCGGGTAAATATAATCCGGTAATGGCAGAGATGACCTCGATGGTGTGCTTTCAGGTGATGGGATATGACGCCGCGATCGCAATGGCTGCTTCTGCCGGACAATTAGAACTCAACGTGATGATGCCTCTAATTGCTTATGACCTGATTCACAGCATTGAAATTTTGGGCAATACTATCAACGTGCTGGCTTCCCGCTGCTTGGAAGGGATTGTCGCCAATAGCTTACGCACTCGTGCCTACGCCGAAGGCAGTCTCGCCCTCGTCACCGCGCTCAATACCCACATCGGTTATCTCAACGCCGCCGCCGTGGCGAAAGAATCCCTCGAAACCGGCAAATCCCTGCGAGAAATTGTCCTGGAACGCGGTTTAATGAATCCAGAAGATTTGGCAAAGGTGTTAGACCTGGAAAAAATGAGCGCGATGCCTGGTAATCGGTAATGGGTAATGGGTAATGGGTAACTGTGAATTGCGACGCGGAAGATCCCCCCTCACCCCCCTTGTCAACGAGGGAATGTTGGCGACGCGGAAGATCCCCCCTCACCCCCCTTGTCAAGGAGGGAATGTTGGCGACGCGGAAGATCCCCCCTCACCCCCCTTGTCAAGGAGGGAATGTTGGCGACGCGGAAGATCCCCCCTCACCCCCCTTGTCAAGGAGGGAATGTTGGCGACGGGGAAGATCCCCCCTCACCCCCCTTGTCAAGGAGGGAATGTTGGCGACGCGGAAGATCCCCCCTCACCCCCCTTGTCAAGGGGGGAACAAGAGTACCCCAATTTATCGGGGGAGGCGGGGGAGATCTGCCAGGTGTTGCATTTTTTAGTTGTAATTTTCTTTTGATCGCTGACCACCGATGCGATCGCCAAGGTTCGACTAGGAGGAAGATTCTACCAGATGTACAGTCAAACTAGGGACACACAAATCACCTTTTACTATCTCGACGGTCATACGGAATCGTTTAGTATTTCTAACCCAGAAGAAACCGCCGAAACTCAGCAGGAACTGCGGCAAGAATTGCGCCGCCTGTTCGATCATCCTTGGTGGGTGTTTCACTTGGAAGAGCAAACAATTTGTGTCAATACTGCCAATGTAATTAAAGTGGAAATCAAACCCGCCATTCCTTACCTGCAAGGCGATAATGTCTTCTCTAATGCTCAGCGGGTAACCGCACTGACTCAATCATCGCGGCGTTCTGCAAGCTAAGCAGTTAGTTGTTAAACTACAACCAAAATTAACAACTAATCGCCCATGCAACCAGCTGTTAGCTTAATACGCGCCAACTCTTACGAGATAGAGTTATTGCGGTCATCCCTGGAAACCTTACTGGAACCTTTGGGAGGAATAGGAGCGATCGCTAAAAAGGGCGATAGAGTCCTGCTCAAACCCAATTTACTCACGGGTTCCCGCCCCGGTAAAGAATGTACCACCCGACCGGAAATCGTTTACTGCGTCGCCAAAATGCTGCAAGATGTCGGCGCTAAACCGTTTATGGGGGATGGTCCCGCTTTTGGCAGCGCCAGGGGTGTCGCAGAAGCAAATGGCTATAAACCTATTCTGGAAGCACTGAATTTGCCCGTTGTCGAATTCCACGGGAGTCGCTACCAAACTATCAGCGAGGAATTTAACCACCTGCTACTGAGTAAAGAAGCGATGGAAGCGGATGTGGTAATTAACCTGCCCAAGGTGAAATCCCACGTCCAGCTAACCCTGACAATGGGTACTAAAAATTTGTTTGGTTGCGTCCCCGGTAAGATGAAGGCGTGGTGGCACATGGAAGCTGGGAAGGATAGCGCCCGTTTTGGTCAAATGCTGGTGGAAACCGCCAGGGCGATTAACCCAGATCTAACTATCCTAGATGGCATTATCGGTCACGAAGGTAACGGCCCCAGCGGCGGCGAACCTCGCCCCTTGGGAATTTTGGGCGCATCTACGGATGTTTTTGCCTTGGATCGAGCGATCGTAGAAATTTTGCATGTAGACCCCCTCGTCGTGCCTACCGTCGCCGCGTCCCTGCGATTGGGACTATGTTCTGATGTTAAGGCGATTGACTTTCCCTACCTGGAACCGGAAGATCTGAAAGTGCTGGATTGGAAACTGCCCGAAAAGCTCCTACCGATTGATTTTGGCTTGCCCCGCGTTGTCCAGTCTACCTTTAAGCATCTTTATATCCGGTTGATTAAAGAACCGCTGAGTGCTTACTCCGGTAGGTAGTTGAAAGATATCAAAAGTATCAACAGTCGAAGCGCAGCTTTCTACCCTGCGTTTCCTCTATCTTTAGATAGATTTGGCTGAAACTGTTGCTACGAGTACAGCCGTACCCGAACGAATCGCTAAAATGGATCGATAGTCGAGGGTAGATCGTGCCCTCGCCTTTTCGGTTAAACCGAATCACTCGATCGGTTAGGAAGGCATCTACTATTGGTATGGAATCAACTGAATCGTCTGCTCACTCGTCAGACAAACCTCCCCAGGGACTCGCAGACCTAGTAGGAACTGCGATCGCTCTGCTAACGCTAACAATACCGCTGTATGCGATCGCTCGCTACTCTTCAAACAGCGTCGAGGTTATGCAACAAGTCACTTATCCCCTACCCGAAGCGCGAGAATGATATGAAATTAAGGTAGGTGAGCAGAAGTGCAGGTCGGCAGGTGTGCAGGTGTGCAGAGGGGAATTTGAATGTACATTCTCCTGCATCTCCCCTGCTCCCCTGCTCACCTGGTCACACGCTCACCTGCTCACTCGCTCAAACTGCCGAGGGCTAAAATTATTCTGAGTTTGCACCCATTCCTCTAGAATGCTACACGGGGGTTGTCGAGATTCGCCGTTTGGTTAGACTCGTCAATTCCCGATTTGCCGTTAGCTTAGGAGTTCCGTTGTGGACTTATCGCGCATTCCTCCCCAACCAAAACCCGGTTTGATTAACGTTTTAGTCGAAATTACCGCCGGTAGTAAGAACAAGTACGAATTTGATAAAGACTTGCAAGCCTTTGCGTTAGACCGCGTACTCTATTCCTCGGTACAATATCCCTATGACTATGGGTTCGTACCCAATACCCTCGCCGATGACGGCGATCCCCTCGACGGGATGGTGATGATGGATCAACCCACGTTTCCAGGATGCGTGATTGCAGCGCGGCCTATCGGCATGTTAGAGATGATCGATGGAGGCGATCGCGATGAGAAAATTCTCTGCGTCCCTGATAAAGACCCGCGTTACGCTAAAATAAAATCTCTCTCAGATGTCCCACCCCACCGCTTGGACGAGATTGCAGAATTTTTCAAGACCTATAAAAATCTAGAAAAGAAAGCGGTTGAAATCCTGGGGTGGCAAGATGTCGATAAAGTGATGCCCCTAGTTGAACAGTGCATCAAAGCTGGTAGCGAAAAAGGCTGAAATTCAAATTCAGCAACAACCTAAACTGGTAGGCGCTATTTCAGATTGCAGATTTCAGATGGCAAATCTGCAATCGAACATAAAAATAATTTTAAATCTAAAATATGCAATTCTTCAATCTGAAATCTTCAATCTGAAATCTGAAATTAATTATGCAACGAACGCTCCTTGCAGCTAAAATTCACAGATGCACGCTCACGGCATCAAATCTTAATTACATGGGCAGTATCAGCATCGATGAAACGCTTTTAGATGCTGCCGGAATTTTACCTTACGAGCAGGTACAAGTTGTTAACGTCGCTAACGGTGAGCGTTTTATTACCTACGCGATAGTCGCCCCACCAAACTCAGGCGCGATCGAACTCAACGGCGCCGCCGCTAGACTGGGAATGGCAGGCGATCGCTTGATTATTATGACCTACGCTCAGTTTACAGCGGAAGAACTAAAAAACTATTCTCCCACTGTCGTTATTGTAGATGAGAACAACCGGATTCTAGAAGTGCGGCGCTATAACGATAAGTTGTTTAAACATTCTATCGTAATTTGATTCAATCTGTTTGATAATCTGTAGGGACACGGCATTTTACAATTTGGGGATGCCGTGTCGCTAGCAACGCGTTAATTTGTTTGATAATCTGTAGCGACACGGCATTTTACAATTTGGGGACGCCTTGTCGCTAGCAACGCGTTAAAATGGGTTTGTGATTGAATAAATTTACACATCAGCTAACAACCTAGCTTGGCGGAGAATAAAGGTTAAAACGGTTTCTTCTCTGGAAATAATATCCGCGGTGACAGCCATTCCTGGTTGAATGGGATACTGGATATTGCTGCGAGTCAAATAATTTTTTTCTGGTTGGAGGGTAACTTCGTAGTAGGGGGAGTTATTGTGGGGATTTGCGATCGCATCGGGAGCGATCGCGCTCACCTTTGCAGGTAAAGTGCCATAATCCGGATAGGGATAAGCGGATATTTGCAATTGGGCTGTTTGCCCTAATTTAATTTTACCAATATCTTGAGCTTTTATGCGAGCTTTGACAACAATTGCGGCATTATTAGGAGCAATTTGGGCAATTGAATCTCCCAGTCGCACGGTTTGACCTGAATTTCGCAAGTTTAATTGCAAAATAGTACCATCGACGGGAGAACGCAGGGTAGTTTTTTGCAAGTCTTTTTCAATTTGTTCGATCTCGCGGGTATCGGTTAAGATTTGATTTTGTAGTTGTAAGCGACGCCCAATTAAAGCTTGTTGTTCTTTAGTTAAAGTGGCTAATGTAGCGTCGCCTTTGGCTTTTTCTTGTGCGATGCGATCGCGGGAGATCGTAATTGGTGCAGTACTAGGATTTAATGCGGCTTTTTCTGCTTCTAATTTAGCGAAAGCAGCTGCAACTGTTTGTTTTTGTCGTTCAATGGTTTGCGCTTGTGCGAGGACGGCTTTTTTTTGCGCTTCTACGGCAGCTTTTTGTGCCAAAACTGCTTGTTCTTGTTGCTGGATGGCTAATTCTGCTTCCTGCAATTGTTGCAGGGAAATTGCCCCGGATGCGGCTAAAGGTTTATAGCGATCGCGTTTAGTTTGAGCGGCTTTTAAGTTGGCTTCTGCTGCTTTTAAATTAGCTTTAATTGTTTCTAAATTAGCGGTGGCTTGCCAATATTCTTGTTCGGCTTTTTGGACTTCAGCTTCGGCTATTTTTAGATTAGCTTCTGCTTGTTGAACAGAGGTTTGGGTGGTAATTTGTCGCTGTTGAAAATCCCGTTGGTTTCGGCTTAATTCTGCGGTAGCGGCAGCAATAGCGCGTTCGGTGGCGCGGGTTTCGGCGGCGATTTGAGTGGCGATAGAATTGATTTGAGCAGCTATTTGATTTATTTGCAGTTGATTTTGCTGAATATTGTCTTGAAATTGGCTTTTTTTGGTTTGCAGGGACGAGTCATCGATCAAAGCGATCGCATCGCCTTGTTTAACTGGGGTATTCTCTTTTACGGGGATGCTTTTGACCATACCTTCGGTGATTGCTTGGACAAGGCGAACCTCGCCAGAAGGACGGACGGTCGCTTCGGCTCTCACGGTAACATTGTACCGGGTTTGGTTTGCGATCGCCAAAGCCGCCCCACAAGTTCCGATTAAAAATAATCCTCCCAAACTCGTCCATCGACTCACCGATGGCAGAAATTCATCGCTGCTAACTAAAGGTAGATATTCTGGATTCGACTTGCCAAGCATAAGCGGATATCAAAAAACAACTTTTATCCCCACCGAAGGGCCATAATAAAAACTACTTCCATCGAAATCGATGCTACCAAATTTACCCGTTGAAGCAAAATCATCGAGTTGTCTGGGTGCCAAAGCGACGCCGCTGACATACATTACATTAAACCCAGCGGTTAAGCTAATATTTTGACTGACGCGCCAGTCAGCAGATATAGTTGCTTCTAAGATTGGCGCGACAGTCCATCTGGTTTCCCCATCCTCAATTCTGTCTACTAGATTTCCCGTATCAAAATCAAAGGCGCTGATGGTACTGTTTTGTTCCCCATGATTGCCAAATACCCCTGCTTTGCCGCGCAACCCGATAGTAAAATTGCGACTGAGGTCAACATCGACATTCGCCCCTATTTGAATCCCAAATAAGTTATTTTTTGTCTCAACTTTGTATTCTCCTCTAGGAACAGAAAGCAATCCCTGTGCGGGCAATGCTGCTGCACCTCCCGTATTTAAGCTAAACTCTTCTGGTGCGCCCATGTAGCGCAATCCTACTATTAAAGAAGGTCTAAAGGTTCTAGTTGAACCGAGATCGCGCTGATAGTTTAACTCGAAGTTGTACAATTTTGATTCGTAGCTGATTCTGTGTTCGTAGCCGGAAATAAACGACCTGGTAATGTCAAAATTACCATTTCCTTGTCCCACAGGTGGCGGCTGATCTAAAACGTTTATTCGATCTCCAAACGAATCAAAGGGTGTAAAAATTGGCGTATCGTCTAAATCGGCTTGAACGATAATCGGATTGGGAAATCCCGGTGCAGGTGCGGTGATTCTGGCGGAAGTTTCAAAGTTTTGCAATCCAAAGAATGAAAAGTTTAAACTATTCTTTGGATTGAAACTGTAGCCAAGGGTTACCCTCGTTCCTAGTTCGTAGTTAAAGTCTAAATTGTCCGTCCCTAAAGTTTCCCCAGTTTCAGCTGTATTGACATCATAAAATTCCGAGGTCGTAATTCCACCGGGAATATTGCGAGTCAGAAATAAAGCTTCTGCTGAGATTGACCAAGGGTTAAACCTGGGGGAATTTGATCTTGATTTAGTTTGGGCTATTTCTTCAACTTCGATAATATAATTTCGTTCAATTGATCGATCCAGAATACCTCCGGACAACAAATCATTAGCATTATGGGAATTTTGAGATTCCAGAAACTCTACTTTAGTTTGCGGTTGATTTGAATTGGCTAAAACTGGGTTGATGTTGAGTAAAGCTACCCCAGCAATAACTGTCTGAAGTCCTAGAAGACTTAGTTTCACGGTTAACGCACTCATTCGTTCGCTCTTCACACACAAGGTTTTATTTTAAACGCTATGACTCGATTTTGTCTTTGACAAGCTGTCAAAGACAAAAAGATTTTTTTGTTGTATATTAGCTAAGTTTCCAGCCAAACGACGAGGGATTGTTTTAGCTGCATTCTGCTATGTTTTTGCAGAGTGCGGTATCGCCTATTACATTTTTATTTATTAATAAAACGCTCGGAAAGATACTTGACTATCTGATTCAGAAGAACTAAATTTAAATATTGTAAAAGCAGGAGAGCAAAGACAATGAAGAAACAAGAAAACAAAGCACCTCTGTTCACGGAAATGACAGCTAAAGAAGCTGCGTCGCTAAACGGTGGATGCAAACCAGGCGGGAAGTCTATGTGCCTCAATTCTCGCCAAAAATTAAGTTGGTTGGGACTCGCATCCAAATAGTTCACGACTTACGCAAAGAAACCGGGTTTCTATGAACGCAGAAACCCGGTTTATAAGATCGTCGTAAGTCGAAAGAGTGAGTTAAGTAAAATAGGCATCTGTTATGTTACAGATGCCTTGTTTGGCATATAAAAAAGCGATGATTTATCCATGCGTGCTTCAGCAAAATGAAGAAGATTGCGGTGCAGCTTGCCTCGCTTCTATTGCTAAGAAATATCGACGTAATTTGGGGATAAATCGGATTCGGGAAGCGGTAGGTACGGGACAATTAGGAACAACTTTACTGGGGTTACAACAAGGTGCAGAATCCCTCGGTTTTAATGCTCGTGCGGTGCGAGCATCGCCGGAAATTTTAGATAGAATAAATGAAGCACCAATGCCAGCAATTATCCATTGGAAAGGCAATCATTGGGTTGTATTGTATGGCAAGCGGGGGTGGAAGTATGCAGTTGCCGATCCAGCGGTAGGTATTCGCTATCTTTCCAAAAAAGAATTAGCCCAAGCTTGGACAGATTGGGCGATGCTTTTATTAGAGCCAGATCCGGTAAAATTCGCATCACAAAATGACGATACAGTCAAGGGTTTTGGGCGATTTTTGCGGCGAGTTTTGCCCTATGGGGGGATTTTAGGGGAAGCGGTATTAATTAATCTATTTGTCGGATTACTTTCTTTAACTACACCGTTTCTGATTCAAATTCTCACCGACGAAGTGCTGGTGCGGGGGGATACAAAACTGCTGACGGGGGTAGCAGTAGCGATTGCATTCGCCAATGTCATCAGCAGTAGTTTAGGATTAATTCAATCGAACCTTGTAGCGCATTTTGCCCAGCGGTTAGAATTGGGTTTAGTTTTAGAATTTGGTAGGGCAATTCTGCGCTTACCCCTGACTTATTACGAGTCTCGCCGCAGCGGCGAAGTGCTTAGTCGTTTGCGCGATATCCAAGAAGTTAATCAACTAACTGCCCAAGTTATTATTAGTTTACCCAGCCAGTTTTTTGTGGCGCTGGTTTCTTTCGGATTAATGGTATTTTATAGCAGGAAGCTGGCTATCTTCTCCGGTTGCTTAGCATTTTTGATGATGGTAATTACTTTAATATTTTATCCTACATTACAACAAAAGATAAGGAAAGTATTGGTTTTAGAAGCAGAGAATCAAGGAGTTTTAGTCGAAACATTTAAAGGCGCGATCGCTCTCAAAACCATTGGTGCAGAAAGGCAATTTTGGTCAGAATTTCAGAGCAGATTTGGGCAACTGGCAAATCAGACATTCCGAACGATTCAAATTGCGATTGTGAATAAAACAGCATCAGAACTGATATCGGGAGTGGGCGCGATCGCATTATTATGGATTGGCAGTTACTTGACGATAAATAAAGAAATCACAATCGGACAATTACTGGCATTTAACACAATGAACGGCAACTTTATTGCCTTCATTAATACCGCGATTGGATTCATCGATGAATTCAGTCGCGTCAGTACAGCAACCGAAAGATTAACCGAAGTTATTGAAGCAACACCAGAGAATTTAGGCGAGGCGAAAAGAAGCTTTGTCAAGCTTCCCGATGACGCGGATATTGTATGCGATCGCATCAACTTTCACTATCCAGGAAGAACCGATCTTATAGAAGACTTTTCCGTCAAAATCCCCGGGGGAACAGTTATCGCCGTCATCGGTAAATCTGGGTGCGGTAAAAGCACATTGGCAAAACTTTTAACAGGTTTATATCTACCCCAATCTGGTAATATTCGCATCGGTTCCTACAACCTGCAAGACCTTTCCTTAGAATGCTTGCGCCAACAAGTCGTCTTAGTTCCTCAAGACGCACACTTCTGGAGTCGCACGATTATTGAAAACTTCCGTTTAGCATCTCCTCAAATAGGCTTAGAATCAATAGTTCAAGCTTGCCAAATAGTTGGTGCAGATGAATTTATCAGTCAACTACCCGACAAATACCAAACAGTTTTAGGAGAATTTGGTGCCAATCTTTCCGGCGGACAAAGACAAAGATTAGCCATTGCCAGAGCAATTCTTAACAACCCACCCATACTAATATTAGATGAATCCACCGCCGGACTTGACCCAGTAAGCGAAGCGCACATCTTAACCCAATTGCTAACTTACCGCAGGGGTAAAACCACCATTTTAATTAGCCATCGTCCCAGCGCCATTCATCGAGCCGATTGGATTATATTTTTAGAACAAGGACAACTGCAATTGCAAGGTTATTTAGAAGAAATGCGAAGACTCCCCGGCGAACATCTAAACTTTATTAGCGATTAAAAATTAAATTACTGTAGGGTGCGTTAGGCGCGGCATTTTATGGGGCAATTTTGGCAAAAAATGGCAATCCGCGGCGTAACGCACCAGCAAAAATGGTGCGGACGCGGGATTTAATATCATGTCCAATAATGGATGGCTAATTGCTAATAGCCATTAGCGATTAGCTATTGAGTTAGTTTACTTATATAAGTTCTGACTGGGAAACTCGGAAAAAAATGTATTTTTGAATGCATTTTTCCCAGTATCCCAGTCAAGGCAGACCCGATCTGCGCTCGCGAGGGCAAAAGTTTTTGGTCTACTGAATGTGGGTTTACTCACATCTTGCACCAATAGACTGGGCGGGCGGGACGCCCACCCCACAAGAGGCTGGTTTTTCTTGTGGGATGGGCATCCTGCCCGTCTCGCCCATGCCAGGTGCAAGATGTGGGTTTACCGTCACTTACCCATGGCAACAGACGAGATCCAGGCAGCATGGAAACCGTAAGGAACGCGCTGAGGCATAAGTACCCGTGCTATAGGTTCAGATGTGAAGTTTTGGGCATCAATAACCAGTAACTCAGACTGCTTGACTACCGCATCCCAGACCATCGTCAGCAACCAACCATCGTCCTCAGCAGTAGCACCAGGTCGAGGTGCAAACGCACTATCACCGCCAAAGCGTCCCCGTCCAAATTCATGTACTTGCGAGCTACCAGTTTCCAAATCATACTTAATCAAACCATCCAATAATAGTCTGGGTCTCATGTAGGTAGCTTGCCGTGAAGCGTACATATAACGTGTTTTCCGACCCGTGAAATCATCGTTGATGCGAGGAAATTCTGTGGCAAGATCGTCCAAAGCCTCTTGTTTGACCACACCCGTCCCTAGGTTGATGCGATAGCGATACAGGCGGAATTGTTCAAACTCGGTTTCCCCACCTTCACCTTTGTCTTCTTGAGGAATAAATAGATAGGTATCTGGTGTTCGGGTAGCGAAGAGTACCACCTCGTCTCCTTCTTCCCAAGCATTACCCACATGGTAGAGCATACAGGCAGAAACCTCAAACCAGCGGATTGTCCGATTATCACCATTGCGCGGTAGGATGCCAATACGGCTGGGGTTTTGCGGCTCAAACTTAATCGGTAGCTGACCTTGCATGATTCGCATCGGTTTGAAAGTCAGCGGCATATCTAGGAAAATGGTGTAGCGTTCAGTAATGGCAAAATCATGCATCATCACCGGGGCTGGTATGTCAATGGGTACGGTTCGCTATGAACTACCCCAACCTATAGACGGACGGGGTTTCTAGTCCCTCATCCGAAAAATGGCTAGGCTTTTGACTCTTCACTTGCTTCAGTTGCCGCATCGAACCAGTATGCTTGCGCCTACTCGTCGAATTGGTAGAAGCTCAAACATCCGTAGTCTACGAGGCTAGTTCCTAACCCCGGTTGCGAATTAGTCGCAACGTTATATAAAACCATCACCGAACCTCTATCGCGAGGCGTTTCAAATCCGCAATCGCTACAAACATGATAGCGATTTGATAAATCTGCCCAATCTTTATGGACTATTCCACAATTAGGACAGCGCTGTGATGGTTTTATTTGTTTTGTCGGCAGTATCAACATCAAACCACCTTTTTGTTCGATCTTGTACGCCATCATTTTATTAAGCGTACTAAACCCAACAGAAAGAATTGACTTATTGAGTCCGGCTTTCTGCTTTTTACGTTTGCTGCCTTTTTTTGATTTGCGCGTCATCGAGTTGGTATTCAACTGTTCGGTTACACCGATGTCATAACGACTGGCAATCTCTGATGTAACCTTGTGCTGCCAATCCTGGCGCTGATTAGCTACTTTTCTTTGCAGCCTAGATACCTGTTTTCTCGCTTTCTTCCAACGCCTTGAGGCTTTGACTTTCTTTTTTCTGTTAGGTGCGCGCTTGCGTCTCAAAGCTGAAGACTTTCGCTTGACTAAATGCTCACACCGCTGGGTAAAGCGTGGATTTTCCAGTTCGTTAAAAGTTTTCCCTTCATAAAGAGTTAGTGCCGTTTCTGTACCTAAATCAAACCATACTATTGATTTGTAATTCAAGTCTGAACCCGAACCAAATCTGGTTTCTGGCGTCGTAACTTCAACAGTAAATGATGCAAACCATTGGTTTGTACCTGGCTTGTAAACAATAGTTAAGGTGGGAGGAACGCCCCACTGTTTTGATTGACCGCGCATCCTAATCGTGATCCCCAAATCGTTTAGGGTAACGCTTCCATGCTTGCCGTTGCTATTGACCTTCCAACCAGATGTAGCTGGGTAAGTCCAACCAGAGTAGTCGCGAATTGACTTAAATTTGGTGGATCTCTTGCTTAATCCTTGAAAAAATGCACCATAAGCCAAATCGACACGCTTGACCGTAGCTTGCAGTGCTTGTGAGTGCAAATAAGCAAACTCAATCCATTCTTTTTTGAATGCAGGCAAGCAATTCTGCTGCTCAAAATAAGTAACGGTTTTTTGAGAGGCTCTCCACTCATAGCGACGATCAGCTATGCAGGCATTGTATAGGTAGGCATGATTTCTCCGTGCCTCAAACAGCTTATTCTCTTGCAGTTTGTTGGGGTACAGTCGAAATGTCTGCCTTCTTGTCGCCATGCGCTACTTACCGTTCTGATTCGCTTCAGTTAGTGTTGTGCCATAAAATTACTGTATCAAGTTTTTTAGATATGACAAGAAGGTTGCATGACTAAACTACACAGCGGCTCTCATGTCGTTTTCTCAATCCACCTGCATATTGTCTTTGTGACCAAATATAGGCGGAAAGTGCTTACGCAAGCATTTGCTTCAGGATATGAAGCACGTGTTTGAGCGAGTGTTAAGTGCGAATCAGTCAAAGCTGTCCGACTGCAATGGCGAAGCTGACCACGTTCACCTGCTCATCGATCTGCATCCAGATAATAATATTTCCGATTTGATTGCTTCCCTTAAGTCTGCTAGTAGCAGGGTTCTTAGAGAGAAGTATAAACCGGAAATTGATAAGTATTATTGGGGAAAAGCCAAGCTATGGCATGATTCCAAGTGTATTGTTTCTTGTGGTGGAGCGCCTCTGGAGACAGTCAAAAAATATATTCAAAATCAATCTGGCGGGAGATTGGGAAAATCAGGGGTATCGAACCCCTAATTTTTCCCCTGCTATTCATCCCCACCCCATAGGCGGATGGGGAATTCCGCAGGTTTTGTTAAATATAGCTTCGCCATATCATCCGCGAGAATTTTGGTACTCGCAGTGGTGCTGAAGCGACTGATGACTTGATAGGGGACGCGAGCATAATAGCCCGTCCCGATTGCTGTTTGACTAACCATTGATGAGCGCTCCATCTGTAGTACGTTAGCCAGGAATTTGCTATCGAGCATCATGCTCATGAGTCGGCGCTGTAGAGTAAGTTGGTGACTTTGGGCGTTCGCTACCTCTGTGGCTGCAATCTCTGCTAAAAGTTCCTTTTCCTCGCTATCCAACGTACCATCGCTATACATCAGGGAGTTAAGGGCTTCATACAACTCCTGAAAATCTTTGTCTGAACAATTATTTCCTAAATATGCTTGTAACCAGCTATAACATTCTTCTGGCTGTACTAGCTTATCTACCGATAACAAGGATTTAATCTCCGGATCTTCAGCCAGTCCTTTCTCATTTATTATCCGTTGCCAAAATGCTTGTTCTCCAGGTTCTAGTACCCCATCAATCCAGGCAATACCGCTCAGGAGTTTTACTAACTGCTTATTATCTTTTGAAAACCTTTCTTTATTTGCCATTAAGGTAGCTTTGGGAATTGCCACATCAAAATGTTCATTATTCTTTGCCTCATTACGAATGTTATTCTCGCTGCTGTACAATATTTTACTTATGTCAGGTTTTTCCCCACAATATATAGCTCGTGATTGCCTTCAATTTTCTCAAATTTGCCTTGAAAATCTGCTCGATCCTAATTAATTTCAAAGCTGCCATCGCTGGTCTTCACTTGTCCTAACTTATCGCTTTTAATAATATCCTTGTCAAAGGCTTCGATAATTAGGTTAGGAATACCATTACCACTTTCGACTTCGTACACTCGTCCAGTAACTTTAAACGACATTAGATTCTCCATTTTGATGATTTGTTCCATCTATCTTACCATACTTTTGCCGTCATCTTACGGAGGTTTATTACAATAGCAGTTATGCTCTTAATTTTGATATCAGTGCCCAGCAGGAGCGAGAGCGGATAATACCTGTAAAAGGTAATCAGGCTGCTTGTTATAAGCAAAATTAATATACTAACGCGATGGTTTATTTAGTAACACAAGGAATATCTCGTAATTCAATAATAATTTTTACAAATCAATTTAGCTCAAAAAATAAAATAATGATATAGTAAGAAATTGGGGCTTGGCAAGTCCAAAAAAATGTCGGTGATTGGGATTGATTCTGATTTGATGCTAATTGTATGTGGAGCTAAGTTTAACAATGAACTCTCCAGTTGATGATTTGCTCAAATTACCGGGTATTACTGTAGAGAGCTCTAGCTAACTAGAGGGATGTATCTTTTTCGATATCAAAATCTTAGCCGCACAAGTTAATTGTTATCGTTGCGAGCAATCAAGTCAAGAGTTACATCGTCGGACAACTTTATTAGTGCGAGATTTGCCAGGGTTTGGTCAACCAGTATATTTGCGGGTACCGAGGCGACAGTTTTATTGTCGTCGCTGTCAAAAATATTTCACAGAACAACTAGATTTTATTACCTGGAGGTATAAACAAACAAAAAGATATGAAGCGCAGATTTACCAACGAGTGGTTTATTCTAAAATTGAACAGGTGGGACGTGAGGAGCAGTTGAGCATAGAAATAGTTGAAAGCATCTTTAAGTCGGTCAGCAATCAACTGAAAAAAAAAGACTGGATTAGAGTTGAACGTTTAAGCATAGATGAAATTAGTAAGCGTAAAGGTCTTTTACGTCAAACACTAGACCGCAACTATGGGGTAACCTGTGAAGTTTATCTGACTATTGATTTTGGGGGTTAAATTGATTGGCTAATTTTATCCTTTCTCATAAGCAAACAGCTTTTGTACATTTAGCAAAAAACGGTATTGTCAACTACTATTTTTTGGCGGTCGCAGAACTTTTCGGTCTACTGAATTTTGGCAAAAAATGGCAAGCCGCGCCTAACGCACCAACAAAAATGGTGCGTTACACTGCGTTAACGCACCCTAGGCAATTAAACTACTCTTTCTCTTTTCTCTTCCTCTGCGTCCTCTGCGCCTCTGCGGTTAAAAAATTGACAAAATTAACCATGAAAAGGCACAGCAAACAACGGCACAAACGCCAAAAACAACCAACTCCAATCCCACCAATTTAAACCAGGTGAAGAATCAGGTGTTAACAGCGCTTCTATCCTTTCCTCCAAGCGATTTCGCCTCACATATTGACTAAATGCAGCACAGAAATGTTCCATCAATTGTACCCTGTCGCTGGCAACAAACAATAAAGATTCAGCTAACAGCAACGGATCGACCCGCTCGGCGGCCCAACGATCTGCACGCAGTTCTCGCAAAGCTAATAATTCCTCCCACAACGCCTCTGTATTTGGCAACCAAAAAGTGAAAGAACGCAACCAACCCAGCCAGAAAAACCAAAACGTATCTCGGTAATAATAATGCCCTTGTTCGTGAGCTAATACTGCCTCCAGATGCGCCATATCCAGCTTTTCTAACAACCCTTGACTGACAACTAATTCAGGTTGCCAAAACCCAATTTGAGCCGAAAATAAAGCAGATGTCTCCAAAATACGGGCAGATTTATCGCCGATATTAGTTTGAGTTGAAGCGCGAATTTGTTGCACGCCACCATATCCCCGGAACGCCAGTTGCAGCCATTTTACTAGGACCCATCCGCCAAAACCCAAAGCTAAGAAATAGCTAAACCATCCATTGTCCAAATCTGCCATATATCCATTTGGTCCCATGCAGATGATCGAAGCTGCTGTGATTATCAACAGCAGCGGGGGAAGGGCAAAACATAATAGGGCGCATTGCCAACGTTTTGCCCAATTTTGTGCTGAATTAGACCATTGGAGTCGGAGATACCAGGCTAACAAAAGTGCCGCCAGGATGATGATTAGGTGCATTATTTTTGTTCCTCCCTTGCTTTACGCACAGCCATTATACGCAGTGCGATCGCTTCTAATTGTTCGCAGCTTGCCGAGTCCAGACTATCCGCAAACGCCGCCACAATATCAGGGTTAGCAGATGCCAGAAATCCCTGCAACTGCTCGTATGCCTTTAACGCCTGCGCCTGCTGACGCGAAATTAAAGCTTGCCAAGCGAACGATCGCTTAGTTTTATCGCACTCTAGCCAACCTTTTTCGCTCAAGCGACGTAGTACAGTTGTCACCGACGAATAGGTTAATTCCCGGTCTGGATCGATCATAATGCGTTCGTGTACGTCTTTAGTGGTAGCCGTTCCCAGTTCCCAAACAATTTGCAAAATTTCTGCTTCCAATGGCCCTAATGAAAGCTGTTTGGGACGGTAATTGGGCAGAGGTGTCATACCAGTTACGCCTCTCTTACAAGGTTTTGTCGCTCAGATTATAGTTGAATTTTTCTGCCCAATCTGTTCGCGTTCCGATCATCTTAAAGTTTGACAGCCTGTCAAACTTTAAATTAATAAATTTTTAGACATTACCCATTACCCATTACCCATTTCCCAATCCATCGGCGTAATATCATATTACTAACGCAAGTTGCTATTTAATAGTTGTGACATTGGGAATTGGTAATTGGTAATTGGTAATTGGTAATTGGCAGTCTATTCTTGACAATTACCCTGACACGGCTTACGCCTCTTAACGTCATTACCTATTAACCCAAGTTGCTAGTTATAAACTTGGGCGTTGCTAATAGCTAATTGCTAATTGCGAGAATGATGTGAAGCTCACAACAATAATATCCTCCATGAGCCATGAGCCATTAGCCATGAGCATAACTAGCAACTTGAGTTATTACCAGCGCCAAGGGATGTAACTAGCAACTTGAGTTAACTAGCAACTTGAGTTAAAATTTCCCCTGGGCCATTAGCCATTAGCCATTAGCCATTAGCTATTAGCAGCCATAACGAGATAACTAGCAACTTGAGTTACTTAGTTATGCAGGTAGGTCTAATGGAGTATAGATATCCTCAGAGTTGGCATTTAGATAAGGACGCTGCAATTCAATTCCGAACGTGGAAAAGTGTTGCCGAATAAATGTCATCCTAGCTTCAGGAGATTCATCGCCTTTATCCAAAGCTTCTAGCAAAGCATTGGCAACAATTTGGCAGCAGTTCATCCCAAAGTTGTCTGGGGAAGTAAATTCAAATTTGCGCTCGGGTTCTTCTGCTAGAGCTAGCCCAGGCGCAAGTAACTTAGCGAACAGTGGGACATCGCTCTGAAAGTGCGACCGATTTTCTAAATAAATAGATTGAATAATTTGTCGGATGGCTTGATAATTGCTGCGATCAAAGTCTAAGACTCCCGCATCATAGCGTCCGTAATCAGAAGGGTTGTAGATCACCTTAAATTTGAAGGGAATGCCGATTTTATTCAGCTCCTTTGTTAGACTCTCCATCACAGCGATCGCACCAGAAGAGGTAAAATTAAAGTAGATTTTCACCGTCTGGGGATTCATATCCAAACCCGCATCGCCGACGGCTATATAAAATCCGTTTTGCACCAGATTACGAGGCATTGGGATAGCGACAAGATCGCCTACGGTAGCCGATCGATCTGCTAATTTTAGATGGCGATCCTGGGCAGGAGGAGCTACGCTAACGCGCTCAACGTGCAGCGTCAAACCGTCTTTGGTCACCGCCAGACTCCCATCAGATTCTTCCCTTAACACCTGCCACCCAGGGTCAAAGTAACCTGTGCCGTGATTGCTGGCGTGCAGTCGCTGGTAAAATTCCACATCGATCCCCAGTACGGTGTTGTTTTCTAAATTTTGGTGTGCGGCAAAATTCCCTGCATTGCCATTCAGATTCAAGCTGGTTTGCAGCGAGCCACTGTAATAGATACCGAAGAGGAAATTTCTCAACAGCAGGCTAAGATACTTATGCTGCAAAATTTCAGGCGTTTGCTGAAATCTGGCTGTTACTTTCCCTGGCAGGGAGAAGGGTTGATAATTGGGATGGCGAATGCAAAAGTTGGACTCGATCTGGATATTGCTGACGATGTCTTCAAGTGAAGTCAGCAGTCGATTTGCAGGAGAAGCTAGCATAATTTGGATTTCGACTCACAGGACTTAAGAAAGCGTTAAGCTCAACGGCATAAGTTCCGACTCGGGGATACCGAAAACTGTCGCAATAGATTGCTCGGAGCGGCACAGTAAACTCTTGGCAACCTGGAGCATACAAATGCCCGTATTATCAAAATATTTCTGGTACTGAATCATTGCCTCAATTTTTTCAATTAGGGCAAAACCGGCAAACTGGATCGTTCGTTTGAGAAAGTCAGGACGGTACTCCAGAATCAATGGGAAAGCATTGAGATAAGCTTGGGTGAGGGCAAGCATTGAAGGTTGGAGAACTCCTAGCGGTGTTGCAGCAAGACGCAGAGATTCTTCTAATTCAATGGCAGAGTCTACCACGAGGCTACGTAACCAAATTGCTAAATAGCTTGCCAGTACAGTTCCCAAATCAAAGGCTGGATCTCCCCAACTACAGCGTTCCCAATCAATCAGTCGCACAATGCCACTGTCTGGTTGCTCCCACGCCGCGCGAACCAAAATGTTGTCCAATCTCAGATCGTTGTGGGTTAAGCAACAAGGATGCCAGTGATTTGCCAAGTCTGCGATTGCTGCACCCAGACTCTCGTAGCGCTGATATAGTACAAAGTACTTCAGCGCTTCGGCGGTCACCATGCCAAATATCTCCGATCCAATTCGCCCTAGCGCTTGAACTGGATTCTCCAACTCGTCGCAAAGCTGCCCCGATGGATCTTGTGCCATAAAATCTCGGTATTCCTGGCGATTGAAAGTGGCACGATGCAGCGCCGCCAAAGCAGTACCCACCCCAGTTGCGATCGCTATCGGCAATTCTTGCTCCTGATGGTAAAAACTACCCAGATCGAGATACTCGCTTAGGTAGTTGTACACAAGGATGGAATTGCTTGGATCAAAAGAAAGTACTTCTGAAGCGAATGCAGAAATGCTGCCCACATCTGGAAACTGCTGGAGAAATTTGTGAAACAGCCATTCTCTGAAGAACTCATTCGCCGTTTCACCATTCTGACTGTAACGTTCCTGTTTAACGAGCAGCTTACGCTTTCCTGGCAGACTAACCAGTAGGTTGAAATTCTTACCTGCTGCTTGCGATTCAAACAAGGCGGATGCTGCATCTGCCGCGCTCAATATACCTACATCCAGCAGATACTCGATAACGTTTTCTGAAGACAATGAAAATACCATTTGCTCTCCTCTCCTGAGTAATATTGCTTATCAAATTGGCAATCTAACTCTGTTTTCTCACTCTTGAAAAATAATTTTGGCAATGCCGATCCTGCGCCAGCAACCGCTTCGCTTGGTCTATAGATGTTTCCCTACTATTAATATCCTAAATATCAACCAAACATTTGCCAAACTGGCAACATGCTTCTATTTTCTATTTTTATATTGAGGTTAAAGCAGGGTTAATCGAAGGTTAACACTGGTTTTCAATTCCATCGGGGACGCTGTAGGAAACTACAGCCCGACTTAGTTCATCTTCACTACAATCGTTGAGGAAAAATTCTCATGACTAGCCTAAAAATTTCCGATTTGGATGCTGGCTTTGAATTGTTATCAGACAAAGAAACCTTTCTGAATGACCTGGATAAGAATCCAGCCAATATGATTTGCGGTGGTGGCGGATATAATCCTCCTCCTTGTGGTACCAAGACAAAAAATACCAAATTCAAACCTTCCAAATTCAATCCTTGCAAAACCAAAAAGACCAAGACCAAAGGTTACGGATGTCACCCATACCCCATGCCCTGCGTACCTTGTTGGTAATCTCACCAATTGAGTGAAGCTAGGGAATAAGACCGCGTAAAAGTCGCGGCTTTAGGATCGGACAAAATAGGGTTGAGTCAGCAATTGCTCTAACTTATCTAGTTAACAGTTAACGGTCAGATTTGTTTCCTCTGTCCGTCATGTTTGGCTCATCCCTAAATTCGGATTCAATCTCAGTTAGATATAAGCGATCGCTTTTTACCCATTCTCAGAACTGCTTTTTTTCAAATCTATCGGTGTATTGCAATTAAATAGCATATCACTCGGCAGCGAATTTACGGAAATAGGCTGTACGGGTATTTGCTTTAGCCAAGTTTGAAACGATCGCCCCCCTTGTTGAATAAATTTCTGTAATTCCGGTAAAGCTTCGCGGCGATAAAACCCACAAGTAGGTTGCCAAAAATTTTCCTGCTGCGGCACAGTGGCTAAAATAGAATCAGGTATATTATTTAACCGTTCCGCCCAATCTCGCATAATTTCTACCTGCAATAAAGGCAGATCGCAGGCTAAAAGTAAAACCCACTCACTAGGAACTTCTGCTAAAGCTTGAGCGAGGGCAACCAGCGGCCCTTGTCCTGGATTTGATTCTACCAGAAATTGATAATTAAAATTATGCAAAATCTCTTGATATCGTTCAGGCCAAGGGGTGAGAATGTAAACTTGCTGGCAGCATTGGCAGGCGACTTGACAAACCCTCTGAAGTAAAGGAATGCCATCCCAAGGAATCAGGGCTTTATCTTGCCCCATCCGAGAACTTTTACCGCCAGCAAGGATAACAGCGGAGAGAAATTGTTTTGAGCTTTGAGATTCGAGTTGGTATGGGTTCAAATTTCTTCTCCTACCTCAGATGTGGGTAAATTTTTCTCCATCGCATGACGCCCCAACAAACCTAACACCCCAAATCCAATTCCTATTATCATAATGCTCAACTCGACGCTGCCAAAAAGTACTACATTCGGCAGACTGAGATTTAAAATCAGCACAGCTACGGCGGACACACCGCTCATAATTAAAGACAGCCTCACGCTCGATTCGCCGAACTTATAGAGTCCTTTTTCAGCCAGCAAATAGACGATAAAGGGAAGGAAGACTGATGCGACATAGACTGCATAAAAAGACACAATCAAATTGACGATCGAGCCGCCCTTCAAGGCAATTCCTAGCCCCAAGATCGCGTTTACCGCAGCAACAAGCAGCCGATTATTGTTGGAAGCTGGAAGAATATTAAAGTCCAAGATAGTTTTGGTTTGGATTCGCAATATGTTACTGCCAGCACTCAACGCCGGAACCACTAAAGAAATTATCAGGAAAATACCCAATGGTTGGTGAGGCCCGCCGCCAATCCAGGACAATATAAAAGGGATTGTCTCTTTACCATCGATACCATTAGGCAAAATTCCCGCTGCTTGAGCTGCTACCACCACTGCTGAGGACAACAAAGCGAGCAACACCAGCAAAAATCCCCCCAAAAAACAGCCTTTATAAAGACTCTCTACATCCTTTGCCTGCACCATAAATTGCTGCTGCTTCATATCTATGAGTACCCGCAGAATTGTGGACACGGAGATGCCAATTAAGTTCCAGGGACTGACTTGTTCTAGTGAGGGAATAAATTCCAGGGGCGATCGCAAATAATAAGGTAACCCATGCAACACCCACAGTCCGTAAAGCAGAGCCAAGATATTGAATCCTAGCAATGCCTGAAATACCCAGCTAGCTTTCTCCACCGGCAGCAAGGAAATCGTCATCAACAATATGGTCAAACCTACCATGCTGGGCAGGACTGGTACGCCTAAAACCTTGAGAATGAAAGCTCCAGCAATAATCTGGACAGCTTCGATCCCAATCAAGGATGACCAGGAAATCAACCCGACTAGGATTTTAACTTGGCTGCCGTAGCGGTTTCCCAGCAATGTCCAGATTTGCTCTACCTTATTCCAGTAAAACTTCGCCAGTACCAAAACAGCTATTGTGCCCAAACCAACGGAGACGGCGTAGAGGCTGCCAGCAGCGCCCAAAGTAAATGTTTTCTCAGCAGATCCTAGTAAAAATCCCAAGCCATAATGTCCTGATACCAGTAAGACAGCTAGGGAAAATGTGTTCAGTTTACGGTTGTCAGATATATTCACGTGCAAAGGGGGAAAGGGGGAAAGGGGAAAAGGGGAAAAGGGGAAAAGGGGAAGGATGTCCTATCTTATCTTAGATTGGTAGCCATTTTAGTTATCTGTTGCTAGCAAAGATGATTGGTAAAACACGCCCCTACACGGGAGAAAATATACGATATGGATGCACCCGGACTTGATATCATATGATATCCGTTTGTATCGGAGGAGCATATTTAATAGTGTTGTAGGGGTGGGTTTTACCAAAAACCTTTGATCCCAAGCTAATTGTCTGAATAAACCCCCAGAGGGAGCGATGCCGATGCACCCGGACATGATATCAGTTATTGTAGCGTTATTTTTAAGTTTAATCACCAAAATAGAACCCCGACTTCACAACAGAAGTCGAGGTTCTGGGTTTAACTTAGTAAACAATTTGCTCTTTTTCGGTTTTTCCATCAACGCTAGTAACTAAAACAGGATTTACTTAAATATCCTAAATGTAGGGTGCGTTAACCCAGTGTAACGCACCGCCACCACTATATAGCGTTCGCTCAATAACTCATCACTGCTTGATGTGATGCTACAGCTGCGCGAATTTCCTGGAGTTTTTTAGCCGCATGTCCGCTATTCAGCAGGGTTTTAGCCTCAGCAATACCAGAATTCATATCGGGAGTGACGCCGCAATGCCACAGATAAAATCCCCCATTCCAAAGCGCAGATTGCATCAGTTCTGAAGCTTCGCCTTCCAATACCGATTGGATTTGTTTTACCAAAGTTTCCGTCGGTTCCAAGGGAGGATTTATGTTGCTAAAACCGTAGTCGCCGTGGGCTAAAAGTAACCGTTCAAACTCCGCGTCGGGTTTAACAATACCGATAATAGCAGTGCGATCTCGCGGTAAATCGCAGCTACCTTCCAATCCCTTAATACTGGTTAAATACCTGGGAGTTCCCCGCATGGCGATCGCATCTTGGAACATCTTTTCTGTCGGCGGATGCACGTACCCAGAAATCAAACGCGCCTCCCCAGCACAGGGACACCAAATTAACTCCATCGTCGCAAAAGGCGGACGCTTACCAATTTCGTCGCGATAAGTAAATATACTTTGCGCTTGGGGGAAATGGCGAGGTAAATAAACAAATCCCAATCCCGTTGTTTCAAACACCGACTGGGTTTGCTCTAAGGAATTGTGAGTCCAGTCCACGCCCAAACCTTGCCAAATTTCCACCAAGGGGACGCCGTATTTAGTCGGTAAGCGATCGCCTCCATGCAAGATTACTGGCACCCCCGCAGCGGTTAAAATCAACGCAGTTAGCGGACTGATGGGTGCAGTGCGCGATCGCCCGTCGTAAGGAATGCCCAAAATTGTTACCGGGTACTCGTGGCGCGAACTCGGTTGCAATTTTGGCCCCAATTCATTATAAGCATCCAGCATTCCCGCTAATTCTTCTCCGGTGGGGCGCTTGATGCGATGGGCAATCATAAACGCCCCTATTTGCGCCGGAGTTGCAACTTGTTCCAGCATCATCCTAGTTGCTGCTGCTGCTTCTTCACGAGTCAGATCTTCCCCCGTGTGGGAACCGCTGCCGATTTTTTTGACCAGTTCTCTAAATTCTTTGCTCATTGCTAATTGCTAATTGCTGATTGCTGATTGCTAATTGCCGATCGCTAGCTCTATTCATTGAACCATTAGCCATTAGCTATTAGCCATTAGCTATTAGCCATTAGCAAAACATGCTTTTCTGATTCTGACTGAATACCTAGCATCTGGTGGACTAGCTGGCGGAAGTGTTTAATCGGGGGAATGGAGATCCGATCGCTTGTCGTCACCAACACTACTTGACGCCTCAAGCTGGGTTCCCCCGTCGGGCGCACTGCTAAAGTTGGATCGTAACGCGCATCGAATACCGCTGATTCGGGTAACAAAGCGATCGCATCTCCTTCCCGCACGATACCCCGGAATGCATCGAGGGTATTGAGTTCCAACACCGCGTGCAGCTTTGCCCCTTGTCGGTGAAATTGCTCTTGTACCAAGCGTTGCATCCCGTAGCCATCCTTAAATACAACTTGTGGGTAACGGGTGATTTCCGACCAAGGTACTTGTTCGTACTGACTGAGGGGATGGTTCGCTGCCATCAATACTTGCACGGGTTCGTTGAACAAAATGTCTACCACCATTTCTGGACTGGCGGTTAAAAAACGGTTGTTCATCACAATTGCCAGATCCACCAATCCATCTTTGAGGACTTTCAACGCCCGATCGCTTCCCAAGGAAGTCACTCTTAATTGTACATCCGGGTAATCTTTACAAAACTGGTGCAACACTGGCGGTAAGTGATGGGCGCAAACCGATGCAATTGCTGCAATGCACAGTTCTGGTTGTTTCCCTGCCAATAACTCTGCTAATTCCTGCGTCGCATTCTCCCACTCCTGACATATTTTCCGCGCGCGGGGCAAAAACCTTTCCCCCGCCAGGGTTAGCTTTGCTTGCGCGCTGCGATGAAATAGCGGCAATCCCAGATCTGCTTCTAGCGACTGGATCTGCCTACTAATCGTCGATTGTGTGACGCCGCAAAATCGCGCTGCTTTCTGAAAGCTGCCAGTTTCAGCGATCGCTAGGAATGCCTGCAACTGCTCGACGCGCATGGTTTTGTATCCTGGTTTACATTCTGCTCTGACAAGACCATACCGCATTTCTTGCCCCAGTTCCGTAGAAATTGATACAGCCGCTTGTCATCTGTTTATTTTTCTTTGGCTAATATTGAGTCTTAGTTACTACTATATTTTGTTGCTAACGCCATAAAATCAAATAATTTTATCGCTCGCTCTAGCAAGTTAATTCTAAGATATTGTATATAAGGGACAAAAAGAAAATAGAAAAAAGCGCAGCACACTTCTACTATTCTGAGGCGCAACTTGGTATTAATTAGCTTGCAGCAACACGCAGAAAAATTTGTGACTTTTACAACTAAAACCACGAAATCAACCAATTTTGGTAGAGCGATCGCACAACTTGGGTTAGGTGGAAAAGTACCAAAAGTAGGAAAAGTAGGAAAAGTGGGAAAAGTGGGAAAAGTGGGAAAAGTAGGAAAAGTAGGAAGTTGGCAATTTTGGCAATTTTTTACTTGACAAGTTATGTTTGAAAGCTTAAATTATCAAAAATGATAAAAGCTGGATATTACTCTTATGATGAAAAACTCGTAAGCGTACATAGAAAGCTGAGCGGGCAAAAGTTTCCCTGGGGTTGGAATTTACCATAATAATCCACTAATTTTCATTCACCTTAAAATTATTTTGAGGTGGAAACCCTTCTGGGAAAGTTCAGTCGGCAAAATCTAGATAGGAGTCAAGTTTAGCGAGCAAGAAGCGACCAATACCAAGTTAGATCTAGGGCTTACCCTAATATTCCCGGTTTCTGGTAAAAATCTTCGTTTGGAGAACTAGAACTTGACAAATTACACCTTGAGGTAATTTGTTGTAAAAATTTGCCAAATTGGCAACACAGCTAGGTTGGATTAGTGTGTTATAGATTTACACATCTATGTCACTCTAAGCCTGGCTATGACAACAGTATGCCACGAGTCGCATTTTATGCGCCTCGCGCAAAACTTTGGCGAAACTAATTCCTTGAAGTAACTGGAGCAAGATTCGCCATCCAAGTTATTGCGAAAAAATGCTGCGGATTTTTTCCAGGACTTTGGCAAAGAAACAAAGGGCGAGCCGAAAAATCGTTGGTTTGGCCACCAGAGATATGCATACCCGACGCTTCGCGAACGACGGTCTTCACCTTTGTTTCTGGCAACGCGCTTGCGTCAGTCCTGTTTTCCTTCGGTTTGCCTCTATATTTTTTGAAAAATTAGGGGCTTATATTTCAGCGAGCAATTAAAAAATAACACCTATCATGGGGATTAAGGGCGCGCCAAAAGGTAGTGTCCATCCCCATTTTTGTGCTTTTTAATGTTATTTAACTTAGGATTTATAGCTGGGTTATACAACTATGAGAAAATTCTCATAATCCTTGACATATGCAATTTATTAAAATTTAATATAGATAATTAAAAAAGTTGATGCCTTGATTAATTGATCTAATCAGATGCAGAGCAAACCAGCTTGAGTGCAGCCATCTTGGCTGTCAATAAATTTGAGACTTCCTAGCTCGATGTACCGGGTTAGATTTCACGCAATATCATCCCGGGAAATTTTGGTTTTAGCTGTTTGAAATACCATTAAAGCTGGATAAATAAAGATTAAATAATCACGTCAAAACCATCTTAAATCAATGTGTTTGGCGTTCTATTAATTTTTGGATATCAAAGAAATTTGAAGTGAAATAGTAATCAAAAATTAATGAAAAAAATCTCATAAAAGTCTTGACAATGCAAAGTAAGTGGCAATAGCATAGATGCAGTGAAAAGCGTTGTGGCATCACTGGAATAGTGGGAGGGTAAAACCAGTTTTATAACAGCAAAATAGGGAATTTTATATTTCCTAAACCAAGGCAACGGGTTTTATTTCAGGCGATAGCCTATCGTAAAAGTTAGGCGAAAATATAGCCTTGAAGTAACTTTGGTCAATTTTTTTGCATCTTTTTAAATTTGCATCTAGACAGCAGAAATCAATCTGTCAAACGTCAACTTGAGCGATGCAAGTAGGCAAGAAGCCAATCTTAGTGGCGAACAATCTGAGGGACTCAACCTGACTGGGGCTAACTTGACGCGAGCCGATTTATTTAAAGCTAAGCTGTTTGCTTGATATAAGTTTTTGCATGTTTTTTGTAGACGTGATAGGAGATTATTTGCAGTGGCAGCCCTAAACTTTAGCAACCAATTACTCACAGGAAATAACTTTAACGGTCAAAACCTGAATGGCTCGACCTTTTTCAAAGCTCAGCTCTATGGTGTCCAATTCGTCAATACGCTACTAAGAGGCACCAACTTTGAAGAAGCATTTATGAGCAATGTGAATGCAGCGGAAGCTGTGTTCGCAGCGAATAGCAATTTTGCGCCAGCTAGTTTGTTTAAAGCAACCTTAGAGTTTGTCAATTTCCAGGGGGCAAACCTAACCGGAGCAAATCTATCATTAGTTAACACAAAAGAAATCAATCTATCAAACGCCAACCTGACCAACGCCAATTTGCGAGAAGCGAATCTGAGTGGCGAACAGTCGGAGCGACCCAATCTTGCTGGAGCCAACTTTACCGGAGCTGATTTCTACAAAGCGAAGCTGAAAGCAGCTGATTTTACAGGTAGCATTCTGCGGAATGCCAAGTTTGAAGAAGCTGACATGGAAGCTACGCTTGTAGTCAACGTGGATGCGACGGGCGCTGATTTCCGGTTGGCAAAATTAACCGATATTACGCTGCAAAACTCGATATTTGATTTAGCTAATTTCAGTAATGTCCAGTTGAGCGACGCACCACTCGAACCAGGACAGACGGGAAATCTCAGATTTCGCGGTGCCGATTTAACCAACTTTTTCGCAGATGATGCTGTTTTGACGGGAGCTGATTTTAGTGCCTTTGTCGCTACCAATGGCGCCGTTACCGCAACAAAGCTCGCTGGCGCTAAATTTGCTGATACCGATTTAAGTGGAGCCAACTTCACCCAAGCCAACGCAGAAGGCATATTCTTGAATGGGACTGTCATTGGTGCGAATTTCACCAATGCTCGTCTGGTTAACGGTGACCTATCAAAAGGCGACTTTTCTAGCGCCAACTTCACAGGTGCTGACTTAACGGGAGTGAAATTAGTTGATGGCATTGCCATTGGTGCCAATTTCACCAACGCCAAGTTGAATAATGCTGACCTATCGAAAGTCAACTTCACCAACGCCACGTTAGTAAATGCCGATCTCACAGGTGCGAACCTTGTTGATACCGTTGGTCTAATTCGTGGGGATAGCGGTAATAACACCCTCAACGGCACAAGTGGGAAAGATAACATCTTCGGCTTTGAGGGCAGCGACAACCTCAACGGACTTGGAGGAGATGATTATCTCGACGGCGGCGCTGGTAATGATACTCTCAACGGCGGCGCAGGCAATGACACGATGAAAGGTGGAGCGGGTAACGACACCTACACGGTCAATAGTTCTGACGACGTAATTCTTGAAGTTGCCAGTCAAGGCACCGACACTGTGCAGTCTACTGCGTCTTCCTACACCTTAAGCAGCCATGTAGAAAGACTGACTCTCACAGGTACAGCTATAGAAGGCATTGGCAACGATCTCGCCAATACGATAACAGGTAATGCGAGCAACAACCATCTCAAGGGAGAAGCAGGCAACGATACTCTGAGTGGCGGTGCTGGTGATGATACCCTCGATGGCGGCACCGGCAACGACTCGATGAGCGGTGGAGCAGGCAACGACACCTATATTGTCGATAGCACTGGGGATATCGTTGTCGAAAACGCAAACGAAGGCACCGATACAGTCCGTTCTAGCGCTGCAAGTTATACCCTGGGTGCGAATCTAGAAAACCTCACCTTGATTGGCACTGCCCAAAATGGCACAGGTAATGGAGTTGCCAACGTCATCACAGGCAACGACAGTAACAATAGTCTCTCAGGAGCTGGCGGCAACGATACTCTGATTGGTAATGGGGGGGATGATACCCTCGATGGCGGCGCAGGCAATGATGCTCTGATTGGTGGTTTAGGCAACGACACCTACATCATTGATAGTGGAGATAGCATCACGGAAAATGCCAATGAAGGCATTGATACGGTGCGCTCTAGCCTTTCCACCTACACTTTAGGCAGCAATCTGGAAAACCTGACATTGATTGGCACTGCCCAAAATGGTACGGGTAACGAGCTGGATAACACCATTACAGGTAACGCTTCAGACAATACCCTCGATGGCGGCGCAGGGAATGATGCCCTAATTGGTGGTTTGGGCAACGATACCTACATCATCGATAGCGCCGGGGATATTATTACTGAAAACCTGAACGAAGGCACCGATACAGTCCTTTCCAGCATCGACTACACCTTAGCCAGCAACCTAGATAACCTGGTGCTGATAGGTACTGCTGTCAACGGCACAGGCAACGATATCGCCAATACCATCACAGGCAACGAAGGCAATAATAGCCTGAATGGAGGATTGGGTAACGATATTCTGTTTGGCAATGGTGGTGCCGATACCCTCACAGGTGCAGGGGGTGCAGATACCCTCGATGGCGGTGAGGGCGATGATAACCTCAGCGGTGGAGGTGGCGCTGATTCGCTCTTTGGTGGAGCAGGCAATGATTCTCTCACTGGTGGTGATGCCAATGATATTTTGGTTGGCGGTATAGGCGATGACACCATCACTGGCGGTGCAGGCAGCGATACGATTCGCTATGCCAGCGGCGATGGGCAAGACAGAATTAACGGATTTGCTCTAGGCGTAGGTGGAGATATCCTTTCCTTCAGCGGCATTACTACAGCACTTGATGTGCGGATTGTTACTACTGTTAATGGTAGTAATACACAAATCAGAGTCAGCGATGGCATTGCTGGAAACGCAGGGTTTGGACAAGGGACATTGTTAATGACTCTGGTTGGTGTTGCGTTTACTCAAGCAGATATCAGCACCAACGTCGATCCTGCTAACAGTCCTACTTTCCTGTTCTCGTAATTGAGGGCGCTGCCATCGCCTACTACTAACGCAAGTTGCTAGTTATAAACTGGCTAATTGCTAATAGCTAACTGCTAATTGCTAATACAGCATTTTTCCTGACGCTAGCCATTAGCCATTAGCCATTAGCTCCTCTTCGAGAGATAACTAGCAACTTGAGTTACTAACTGGAGGGCGCTGCCATCGCCTACTACTAACTGGAACGCTCGCCAGCTGTGGAAGTAAAAAATATTGCTTAAATTCTTGAACTGCAAACCAATTAAATTGCGAGGGGCAATACCATGACAGCTTTCGACTTTAGCAATCAAGTACTGGTTGGCAACAACTTTAACGGACAAAATTTGAATGGCTCCACTTTTTTCAAAGCTAGCCTTACAGATGTCCAATTCGTTGGTACGCTGCTCAGAGGCACTAACTTCTCAGAAGCATTTCTGAGCAACGTTAATGCATCAAATGCCATCTTTGCCCCTAATGCCAACTTTCCCACACCAACTAATTTTTCTCTAGCGACATTGCAGAATGTCAATCTCAGTGGGGCAAACTTGAGACAGGCAAACCTGACGCTGGTCAACACATCAGATATTAACCTGTCAAACGCCAATCTAACGGATGCCATTCTCCAACAAGCCAATCTCAGCGGCGAACAATCTGAGCGTCCCAATCTTCGTGGTGCTAACTTCACCCGCGCTGACCTATCTTTGGCGAATCTAAAAGCGGCTGACTTTACAGGTGCAAATCTGACGAATGCCAACTTCCAAGGAGCAACTCTGGAAGCGACTCTTTTAGTCAACATCAATGCCACAGGTGCCGACTTCCGGCAAACAAATTTTACAGATTTAACTCTACAAAACGCTATCTTTGACCTTGCTAATTTGAGTGGTGTTTCTCTGAGTGATGCCCCACTCGAACCTGGTCAAACGGGTAATGTTAGCTTTCGTGGTGCTGATTTAAGTGGGTTGCTTGCAGATGATGCGGTTTTGACTGGGGCTAATTTTAGCCCCTTTGGTAGTACAGTCACAAACCTCACTGCTGCAAGATTTGATGATACTGATTTAAGTGGAGCGAACTTTACCCAAGCCAATGCAGAAGGTGTTTTCATTAACGGAACTGCGGTGGGTGCAAATTTCAGCAATGCCAATTTGACTAGCGCTGACTTTATCACAGCTGATTTGACAAATGCTAACTTCACAGGAGCTAACCTGACTGAGGTGCTGACGACTGATGCGATCGCTACTGGTGCAAATTTCACTAATGCCAATTTAACTAACGCTAACCTGTCGAAAGGTAATTTCTCCAATGCCAATTTTAGAGGTGCAAATCTCACAGGTGCGATCGCAGTTGATGCCGTAGCTCTTGTGGTGGGTACTTCGGGGAACGATACTTTGAATGGCACGGTTGATCTGTTAACTGGTGCTGCGATCAATGACAATATTTTTGGCAATCAGGGGAATGACACTCTCGATGGTGGGGCTGGTAATGATTACCTGGATGGGGGCATTGGTCGTGATAGCTTGCTGGGTGGTAGTGGCAGCGATATTCTAGTCGGCGGTGCTGGCAACGATACCATGAATGGTGGCGCTGGGAACGACACCTTTATCTTTACATCTGGCTTTGGTAGCGATCGCATTAACGCTTTTGGCAATAATGCAGACAAAATTGACCTCACAGCATTTGGAACTAGCTTCGCAGCTTTGACCGTTACTCAAAATGCTGCCAACACAGTAATTTCCAGTTCTGTATTTGGGACTGGCAATACGATTACCCTGGCAAACTTCACCGCCAGCAATGTTGATGCTACCGACTTTATTTTCTAACGAAAGCAGACATTTGCTTAGGAATATGGAATTAATTCCATATTCCGCACCTTGGAATAATTTCACATCTTGTACGACAATTTGACTGCAATATGGCAAATACAATTAAACTCACAGAAATTGGTAAATATACAACTGGAATATTTAACCAAGGTGCTGCGAAAATTTCAGCTTACGACCCTACATCCAAGCGGCTGTTCGTAGTCAATGCACAAGCCGCCACGATTGATATTCTCGATCTGAGCGACCCTACAAGTCCAACAAAAATTAGTCAGATTGCTGTTGGTTCCTTGGGCGCTGTTGCTAATAGTGTTGCGATCAACAATGGCTTGGTTGCAGTTGCTGTGGAAGCGGTCGATAAAACTAATCCTGGCAAGGTAGTTTTCTATGACACCAATGGCACTTACTTAAAAGATGTGCAGGTGGGATCGTTGCCGGACATGTTAACCTTCACTCCTGATGGCAGCAAGGTGCTAGTTGCCAATGAAGGTGAACCCGGTACTGTAGACCCTGACGGTTCGGTTAGTATTATTGACTTGTCGGGTGGGGTAAACAATCTCACTCAAGCTAACGTTGCAACCGCAGATTTCACCAGCTTTAACGGTTTGGAAGCTCAACTGCGGGCAGACGGCGTGCGGATTGTTCCGGGTAAGACTGCGGCACAGGATTTTGAACCAGAATATATTGCGGTTGATCCCGATGGGCAGACGGCTTACGTCACATTGCAGGAAAATAATACCGTTGCCGTCATTGATATTGCTAGCGCTACAGTTACCGCACTGCAACCATTAGGCTTTAAAGACCACAGCCTAGCGGGGAACGGATTTGATGCTAGCGATCGCGATAATGCCATCAATATTAATACCTGGCCTGTGTTCGGGATGTATATGCCCGATGCGATCGCTACTTTCAGCGCCAATGGTCAAACTTACTACGTCACCGCCAACGAGGGCGACGAACGGGCAGAAAACAGAAGTGTTAGAAATTTAACCCTCGATCCCACGGCATTTCCCAATGGTGCGACCTTAAAACTAGACCAAAATCTGGGACGTTTGAGCGTGTCTGGTATTGATGGCGACACGGATGGCGATGGCGACTACGACCAGCTTTATGCTTACGGGACTCGTTCGTTTTCGGTTTGGGATAGCCAAGGTAACTTAGTTTACGATAGCGGCGACGACTTCGAGCAGATTACTGCCCAGCTATTTCCAGCCAACTTTAACGCCAACCACGAAAACAATACTTTCGATAACCGCAGCGACAACAAAGGTCCCGAACCAGAAGCAATAGTAGTTGGTCAAGTTGGCGATCGGACATACGGCTTCATCGGTTTGGAACGCATCGGCGGGGTGATGGTCTACGACATCACCAACCCTGCTAGTCCAGAATTTGTCCAATATCTGAATAACCGCGATTTCAGTCAAAACGTACAACTACCAAGCGCCGGGGACTTAGGACCTGAAGGCTTGACCTTTATTTCCGCCGCCGACAGTCCTACAGGTTTGCCCTTATTAGTCGTCACCAATGAAATTAGCGGCAGTACCACAACTTACGCGATCGCACCTAACGATACGGGCGCTATTGTCGGCACTGAACTGGGAGAAACGTTGAACGGTTCTAATCAAATCGATTTCATTAATGGTTTGGGAGGAAACGATAGCATCTCCGGTGGCAATGAAGATGATGTTATCTACGGTGGCGCTGGCAACGATACCATCAGCGGGAACAATGGCGACGATCTGCTGTTTGGAGAATCTGGCGCTAATAGCATCTTCGGTGGCAATGGGGATGATGTCATCTACGGCGGCGCTGACAGCGATACGATTACCGGCAACAATGGCAGCGACACCTTGTTCGGCGGTGCTGGAAATGACAACCTCAATGGATGTAACGGCGCTGATATTTTATTTGCTGGTTCGGGTCTTGATACCCTGATTGGTGGTGCTGGTAATGACACCGTTAATTTAGGTGTGGATGGTGCTGTAGATACCATTTCCTACAGCAGCGGTCATGGCAGCGATACGATCAACCAATTTCTCACCGGAATCGGGGGAGACATCCTTTCTTTCAGTGGCATTGCTGCGATTGATATTGTGCAATCGGGCAGCAACACCTTGTTCCGAGTGGGAGATGGTATCGCTGGCAATGGCAATTTTGGCACGGGTGCGCTGTTGATAACCTTAGCCAATACTTCCTTTACCTCAGCTGACATCAGCACCAATATTGACCCAACTAACAGTCCTGTCTTCCAGTTCTCCTAGCACGGAGTCGAGAACGGGGAACTTAAGGAGGTGGTGATGAATTGATCTAGACGTTTAATTATTTTTATAAATTTGCCAAATTGGCATCGTGTTGACTCTATTTTTGACAAAAAATAGATTTATACACAATTTTTTTATGGCTATAAATAATAAATAATATGGATTGCTAGCGAGCTAAAACCTTTGCTGGCAAAGACTTTATGTATTTTAAAGCTATGTCAATCTATCTTAATACGGAAATTACTTAAGTACTTAAAAGAAAGATAAGCAATCATGAGAAATCTCTCACAATCGTTGACTTATGCAATTTGTCGAGGGTACATTTACTGAAGTAAAGATTGTTTAAATCCAAAGTGGACTGGCAAAAAATAAATATGCCCAGCTTTATAGCCAGAAGGAAAATGAGGAAATAAGTTAGTCCAGCGAAGTTACATTGATCCGAGCGTAGGTATTATATTTCTGGGAAGGATTGCATTATGCCAGCATTAAACTTTGAAGAACAAAACTTAGTCGGAAATGACTTTAGAGGTCTTGACCTAAACGGCTCCACATTTTTCAAAGCCAGACTGGAAAGCGTCCGGTTCGATCCCAACAATGCCGGGATTCCCACCCAACTAAGAGGCACTAACTTTGCTGAATCTATTTGGATGGGTGTGGATGCCCGTCAAGCTATCTTTGCCCCAAATGCGAGCTTTGGTGCTGCCAATTTATCCTTAGCAACATTAGAGAATGTCGATTTTAGTGGCGCCGATCTGACACAAGCCGATCTATCAGCAATTAACACTCTAAATATCAACCTGTCGAATGCTAATTTAACTGATGCCGTTCTAGTTCAAGCCAATCTCAGTGGCGAACAGTCGAATCGACCCAATCTGACAGGAGCTAATTTTACCCGCGCCGACTTTAATCTGGCTAACTTAAAGGCTGCTGACTTTACAGGTTCGACCTTAATAAATGCCAATTTCCAAGCAGCGAACATTGAAAACATTGTCTTGGTCAATGTGAACGCAACTGGGGCGGATTTTCGGCTAGCCAACTTCACCGATGTCACCCTGGAAAACTCGATCTTTGACCTGGCTAATTTGAGTAACGTTACTCTGACAGATACCAATCCCACCGATCCAACCAATATCAGTGCTACCAGTTTTCGGGGTGCTAATCTGAGTGGATTTATCGCCGAAGATGACAATTTCAGCGGAGCCAACTTCAGTCCCTTTGTAGCTGCTAATGGCACTGTAACCGTTACAAACCTGACTGGATCAAGACTGAATGACAGCAATTTGAATGGAGCAAACTTGACTCAAATTAACGGTCAAGGTATCTTCATCAACGGCTCTGCTGTGAATGCAAATTTCACTAATGCCCGTTTAGTGAATGGCGATTTATCAACTGGTGATTTTACTGGTGCTAACTTTACTGGGGCAACTCTGAGTGGCGCGATCGCAGTTGATGCCGATTTCAACAATGCCAGTTTGGTAAATGCCAATTTATCCAACGTTAATTTCACTAATGCCACTTTCTTCGGTGCAGATCTTACAGGCGCAACTGCAACAGGTGCGATCGGTTTAACAGTTGGCACCGCGGCTAATAATACAATTAACGGCACCAACTCTAACGATAATATCTTTGGCAATCAAGGCAACGATACTCTCAACGGACGCGATGCCAATGATTATCTTGACGGCGGCATCGGCAATGACGTTCTTAACGGTGGTTTCGGTATTGATACCCTGTTTGGCGGTGCTGATAACGATCGACTCAATGGCGATGCTGGTAATGACATCCTCGTTGGCGGTTTGGGTAACGATACACTCAACGGCGGCGCTGATATTGACACATTTCGCTACAGCAGTGGAGATGGCAGCGACATCATCAACGGATTCACCAGAGGCACCGGAGGAGACATCATTTCTTTCAGCGGCATTGCCGCAATTGATGTGCGTGTAGTCAGCGGTACAACAGAATTCCGCCTCGGAGATGGCATTGCTGGTAACGCTGGATTTGGCACAGGTAATTTGTTGATTTCTTTGGTTAATACCTCGTTTACTGCCGCCAACGTTAACACCAACATTGACCCAATCAATCGTCCCATTTTCCAGTTCTCTTAAGAGCAAAAATTGACAGCTAAATAGCTCCTCACAAACCAGGGATTGATACCTTTATTTTGAGAGTAATTGCCTTATGCCAGCCTTAAACTTTGACGGAAAAAACTTAGTAGGAAATAGCTTCAGAGGTCAAAACCTCAACGGTTCTACATTTGTTGGAACCAGACTAGAAAACGTCCGCTTCGATCCCAACAATGCGGGCACTCGCACCCAACTTAGAGGCACAAACTTTTCTGAATCTGTTTGGATTGGTGTCAATGCTCGTCTAGCAATCTTCGCCCCTAATGCTGCTTTTGGCCCCGCTAATTTATTCAAGGCAACATTAGAAAATGTCAATCTCAGCGGTGCAGATCTGAGACAGGCAAATATGACTGAGAGCAACTCAGTTGACCTCAATCTCAGCGGCGCAGATTTGAGACAGGCAGATCTGTCTTTGATCAACTCATTGAACCTGAATCTATCAAATGCCAATCTGACTGATGCCATTCTGCGATCGGCTAATATCAGCGGCGAACAGTCGGAGCGACCTAACTTAACTGGGGCAAACCTTACTCGCGCCGATTTGTCTCTGGCGAATCTCACAGGAGCAGATTTTACAGGTGCAACTTTAGTCGATACGATATTTTTCGACGCGAATATAGAAGATACAGTTCTGGTCAATGTCAACGCCACGGGCGCTGATTTTCAGTTGGCAAATTTCACAGATGCTATCCTGCAAAATGCCATCTTTGATTTAGCTAATTTGAGTGGCGTTAGTTTGACTGATACCAACCCCCTCGATCCAGCAACGGCTACTAATGCCAGCTTTCGAGGTGCGAATCTCAGTAGTTTGTTCGCAGAAGATCTTAATTTCAGCGGCGCTAATTTTAGTCCTTTTGTTGCTGCCAATGGTACGGTAACAGTCACAGACATGACTGGAGCGATATTCGCTGGCGGTGATTTTGATGGCGCAAACTTTACCCAAGTCAATGCCGAAGGTGCCGCTATTCGCGGATCTCTGATTGGTGCAAATTTCACCAATGCCAACCTCACTAACGCTAACCTGTCAAACGGCGACTTTTCCAGCGCCAATTTTACCGGCGCCACTATGACGGGTGCGATCGCAGTCGATTCGGTTGGTTTATACATTGGAGATGCTAGCGATAACGTCCTCAACAGCAGCGGCGATACCAGCCCCAACGATAACCTGTTTGGCAATGAAGGCAACGACACCCTCAGCGGTGGTGGTGGCAATGATTACATTGACGGTGGTGCAGGTACTGACCGCATGAACGGTAGCGGTGGCAACGATACCTACGTCTACACTGCTGGCGATACCATCATCGAAAGCGCTAACGGAGGTATAGATACAGTCCGCGCTAACGCTACCCATACTTTAGGCAACAACGTCGAAAACCTGATCCTGCTAGGCAATGTCGTCAGCGGCACTGGTAACGCCCTGGCTAACAACATCACTGGTAACAATGCCAACAACAACCTCAACGGCGGTGATGGCAACGATACCCTGAGCGGTGGGGGTGGAAATGATACCCTCAATGGCGGAACTGGCAACGATTCGCTGATTGGTGGGATAGGGAACGACACGTATATTGTTGATAGCGTGGGGGATGCGATCGCAGAAAACCCCAACGAAGGCACAGACGCAGTTCAGTCCAGTGCTTCTACTTACACCTTAAGTAGCAATGTCGAAAACCTCACCTTAATCGGTACTGCCCAAGGTGGCACGGGTAACGAACTTGCGAACATCATCACCGGCAACGAAGCCAACAACACACTCAACGGTGGTGATGGCAACGACACCCTCAGCGGCAATGGTGGGGATGATACCCTCGATGGCGGCACAGGTAACGATGCCATGATCGGTGGTATAGGCAACGACACCTACATCGTTGATAGCGCCGGAGATAGCGTCACAGAAAACCTGAACGAAGGCACAGATACAGTCGTTTCGAGCATCGACTACATCTTAGGCATTAACCTAGAAAACCTGGTGCTGTTAGGCACTGCGATCAACGGCACGGGCAACGAACTCGCCAATAGCATTACAGGCAACGAAGGTAATAACAGCCTGAATGGAGCATTGGGTAACGATATCCTGTTTGGCAATGGTGGTGCCGATACCATCCTGGGAGCAGGTGGTGCTGATAGCCTCGATGGCGGTGAAGGCGATGATAACCTCAACGGTGGAATTGCAGCTGATTCCCTCGTGGGTGGCGGTGGCAACGATATCCTGACTGGCGCTGATGGCAATGATATTTTGGTCGGCGGTACAGGCAACGACACCATCACTGGCGGTGTAGGCAGCGATACGATTTACTACGCCAGCGGCGATGGTTCAGACAGAATTAACGGATTCACGACGGGCGTAGGGGGAGATTTCCTTTCCTTCAGCGGTATTGCCAACATCGATGTGCGATCCGTCACCAATGCAACTACGGGAGTTACTAACACGTTTTTCCGAGTTGGCGACGGCATCGCCGGAAACGCAGGCTTTAACACCGGCGATCTTTTACTCACTCTGGCTGGCACCGGCTTTACTCAAGCGGATATCGCTACAAACGTTACCGACTCAGCGGGTACTACCTTCCTGTTCTCGTAAGTTGCGCCACGCAAAGAAACCGGGTTTCTCGGAAAAATCATCGGCAAAGGCAAGAGATCTACCAAGAAACCCGGTTTCTGACCTCATCTCGCGCCAGCCAAAGAAACCGGGTTTCTCGGAAAAATCATCGGCAAAGG
>NZ_JBHFNP010000229.1:0-4064 GCF_041929235.1 Microseira sp. BLCC-F43 | reverse complement strand
CAACTCGAAGAAGTTGTCCATCACGCCGATAGGCTGGATGCCTAAAACTTTTTCCCAAATCAAAGTCAGTTGTAGTTCTAAATCGTCTCGCGGCACCACAAAATTTGCTTCTGACTCTGGCCTGGTTTGGTCAGGTGCCGGTAGGGCGCGGCGATCTAATTTTCCGTTGGGGGTTAAGGGCAGGGCATCTAGGAAAACGAAAGCATTTGGCACCATGTATTCGGGCAGCTTCTGTTTGAGGAAGCGGCGCAGTTCATTGACTGCGGGAGCCTGCTCTGGGTTAGAAATAATGTAGGCGACTAAACGTTTGTCGTTTTCTCTGTCTTCCCTAGCTGTGACCACACACTGTTGCACGGTGGGGTGTTGTGCCAAGACGGTTTCAACCTCACCCAGTTCGATCCGGAAGCCACGGATTTTGACTTGACGATCAATCCGACCGATAAATTCAATGTTACCATCAGGAAGGTAACGAGCTAAGTCCCCAGTTTTGTAGAGTCTTGCTCCTGGTTCATCGCTAATTCGATTGGGGATGAATTTCTCAGCTGTTAAGTCGGGGCGATTCAAATACCCTCGCGCCAAACCAGCACCCCCAATATGCAGTTCGCCTGCAACACCAATCGGTACAGGTTGAAGTTGAGAGTTTAGAATATAAACTTGTGTGTTGGCAATCGGTCTCCCGATAACTGGCTTTATTTCAGATGCTCTAAGGGTACAAACTGTAGTATCCACAGTGCATTCTGTAGGACCATAAACGTTGTAAAAACGGATGTTTTTAGCTGTTATTAACCTTTGCCATATGGATTCATTGATCGGTTCTCCTCCAACCAGTACATACTCAGGAGCGCTCTTGCTATCAAGCAATCCCTCTGAAATCAGCAATTCCAGCTGTGATGGTGTGCAGTCAAATACGTCTATCTCGCGGCGCTGTAGGTAAGATAACAAGGCAGATCCGTCAAAGCGGAGGTATTCTGGCACAATCTCAAGCGTGTGACCATATAGGAGCTGAATGACTTGTTTGACAGACGTATCAAATGCCACTGGTCCATTCAAGCTGACTCGAAGTTGGCTTTCTTCATCAGCAGTATAAATGGCTTGAGCAAGACCCCTTGCTAGATTGAGAACAGAGCAATGCTCGATGGTTACTCCTTTGGGCTGCCCTGTTGAGCCTGAAGTATAGATGACGTAGGCTAAGTTACTGCCTTTCACCCCACTCACCGGATTTTCTGCACTCTCTTGAACAATTGCTCCCCAATCTGTGTCAAAGCAGACTACACGAGTTCTGTTCTCAGGTAACTGATTCACCAACTTTTCTTGAGTCAGCAACACTGGAACCTGGGAATCAGACAGTATGTAGGCTAGACGATCTTTGGGATACGCTGGATCTAAAGGTACATAAGCCCCACCTGCTTTGAGAATGCCTAATAGACCTACTACCATTTCTAGGGAGCGCTCCATACAAATGCCTACCAGCACCTCTGGTTTTACTCCCAGTGCTTGCAAGTAACGTGCTAGTTGATTAGCTTGGGCGTTCAATTCCCGATAGGTCAGTCGCTGATTATCAAACACCACAGCCACGGCATCGGGTATCCTTTCTACTTGGGCTTCAAACAACTGATGAATACAAACATCCTTGGGATAATCGACCTGGGTATCATTCCACTGCACCAGTAGCTGATGCCTTTCTAATTCGGTTAAAAGTGGCAATTCACCAAGACATTGGTGAGGTTTTGCGGTGATGCCTTCGAGTAAAGTTTCTATATGCCCCAACATCCGAGCGATCGCATCATCATCAAATCGGCGACAGTCATAGTCAATTTTCAGTAACAGTTCCGATTCTGCATAGACAGCTAAGGTAAGGGGGTAATTAGGCTGTTCGAGAAGTTCAAATTCCCGGTGTTTCCACTTTCCTCCCTGCCTGACAAGAGCAGCACTCAGCTCGTAATTCTCAAACACTAGGAGGCTCTCGAACAAGGGCATTCCCCTCGGTACTTCACTCCACTGTTGAATCTTTACTAAGGGAGTATGCTCATAATCCCGCAAGGTAATCCACTGCGATCGCAATTCCTTAAGCCACGGTAACAATGGCCTGTCGGGATTGACCTGAACCCGCACTGGCAGAGTATTAATAAAAAGCCCTACCATCGACTCCATACTTTTGAATGCCGAGTGTCTGCAAGCTCTTGTCGCACCAAAAACCACATCATCTTTGCCACTATAACGATTCAGCAACAAAGCCCAGGCTCCCTGAACCAGGGTATTGAGAGTCAATTGGTGTTCCTGAGCTAAAGCTGCCAAAGCTGAAGTACACGCCATTGACAGCCGAACTTTCTGCGTTCTATAATACTTTTTCTCAATTCCAGATGCTTTTGCCAGTGACAGCGGGATAGGTGCTTCAAAACCGCGTAATTGCCGCCGCCAGAACTCTTCTGCTTTCGTTAACGACTGTTGTTCCAGCCAATCAATATAATCTCGATAAGGATGAGCTTTTTCTAATTGAAGATCCTGGTTTTGGTAAAACGCTTCATAAACGGCAAAAACTTCCTTCAGGATAATTAAAATAGACCGCCCATCCAGCAAAGCGTGATGGAACGTCCAAACCAGCTTGTAATCGGCTTCAGCCAACTGGAAAAGCGCCAAACGCATCAGCGGTGGTTCTGCAAGATCAAACCCCCGTTGGCGATCCTCCTGAAGATAAGCTTGTAGTCTGCTTTCCTGCTCTGATTTAGATAATCTCCGCCAGTCTTGCTCTTCTAATGGCAGTTTCACCTGCTTGTATACCGATTGTTGCAGGTGATGTGAATCTTCCCAACTAAAGCTAGTTCTCAAGATTGAGTGTCGCTCTACAACTCGCTGCCAACTTTGGAGCAAAGCCGCAACATTCAGGTTTTCAGCTAAGCTACAGATTATCTGCTCGATATAAACCCCACACAGCTGCTCATAAAGGCTATGAAACAACATGCCTTGTTGCATTGATGAAAGCGGGTAGGAATCTTCGAGCGGCATAGTCGTGACTCACAAACCTTAGACTTCGATTATGCACACAATTAATCCCAGTGGAAAATCTCGCAACAAAACTTAACAATTTGCTTTTCCAATATGTGGGGTAATTTGGCTCAACCGCTCCCCCAGCAACCTGTACTGCTGGTTGTCCTTGACCAGCAGCACTGCCATGCCAGCATGGCGTGGCTCCACAATCACCGCCAGTTGCTCTGGCGCGAGTCAGCCCCGTGTAGAGCAGGTGGCGCGAGAGCATGACGTAGTGCTGCATGTACAGCGGTTTCCTGGACATGGTGTAGCAGCGATCGCAGTTCTGGGACAAACTCCAAGTCTGATCTTGTCTGAATCTGCTACGCTTTTGAATCTTGACGCTCGCAGACCAACGCGTCTCAGTGCTGCGCCGGAATCTGGGCTCAATCATCCGCCTGCACCCGATCTATGCAAGCTCGCAATTTTTCACCCAGCACCTTTACGTGAGGTTCTTTTAACATGGTAAAGGTGTCGCCAGGAACATCATGGATCTCCAATCCTCCAGCAGCCAGTTCGCTCCATCCCAAGTCAGGTTCCAAGAATTCAATTTCCTCCATAGCCCGGAACAGGGTCACTCGATCCGGGTAGACCTCTGGTGCAAATACAAACCTTTCTCCCTCACTTTTTCCCTGGCGATCAGCGAAGTCTTGGTAATCTTGAGCTAAACGACGGCTTATATCCTCGTAAAACTTGCAGTAAATACTCGTTAGCCTACTCAAGACATTCTCGATATTCCGCTTCATCTTGTTTAAAACGTAGGCATGTCCAAGTCGGGAAAAGTTATTCCAGTGGGCAGCAACCCAATCTTGGACTGACAATATTTTGATGCTATTCTCATCTCTTAGGGTACCTAACAAGGCTAGCAGCTCCACCTTTTGACCTTGTGCGTGGAGTTGCTCAGCCATATTATAGGCAACCCTGCCTCCGCACATTATGCCTGCTAGAAAATAAGGACCATTCGGTTGAATCCTTCGCATTTCTTTGATGTAGTGATTGTCCAGGTTTTCAACCAAATTCTGGGAAACTTCATCCATGAT
>NZ_JBHFNP010000228.1:0-64989 GCF_041929235.1 Microseira sp. BLCC-F43 | reverse complement strand
GCCGCCCAGTGCCAGGAAGGCGCAGGGGAATAGCAGGATGCCGGACCAGCCGACGAAAACGAAGCGATCGCGCTTTAACCAGTCGTCGAGGACGTCGAACCATCCGCGACTTGCTGGGGCGCGTCCGACTGCAATAGTCATTTCAAACCCTCTTGCTTTGTTAAATCTGCAAGCTTTCTCAGTAAGTTAACATAAATATATATTACCGAGTTACCAAAATTAGTAAAGTATTATCAATCAAGCTATCGGTGGCGGCATCTTGCCAAAGCTGGGTCTAGTTTTTGGTGTATCGTAATCTTCTAAGGTAACAGAACAACTGAGAGTTGTCACTGACCCCGGCCTAAAGGCACGGGGCTTGTCCGAACCAATTCGGGCGACGCAAGCAGCGACTACCGCACTGAGACACAGCTTGGTACACACTTCCGAATTCTTCCCTAGTTCGGACTATCTGTAAGCCTGATTGGTTCAGGCGTTGGGCGGGGCCAAGCCATCTTGGCTGTGTTGCGGGAAGGGACTTAAACGAGTTTGCTGGATCTCGGCTTATATGCACTTAAAATCCAGCACCAAAAACGTAAAGCCGTCCTATAAGGACGGGGTTTCAAACCGATTTTTCTGATGACCCCAAAAACAATTTCTAGCAGCGATCGCGTACTCCACCAACAGGTTTTAGGTTCTCGCCGCTTGAGCAACTACTTTTGGGCAACCGTTGTCTCCTTAGGCGCTACCGGCTTTGTACTCGCTGGACTTTCGAGTTACTTGCACAAAAATCTGTTACCGTTTGCCGATCCCACCCAACTGATTTTTTTCCCCCAAGGCTTGGTGATGGGGCTTTATGGCACCGCTGGCATACTATTGGCACTCTACCTCTGGATGATGATCTTTCTGGATGTGGGTGGCGGTTACAACGAATTCAACAAGGAAACCGGCTTTGTCAAAATCTTCCGCTGGGGCTTTCCAGGGAAAAATCGCACCATTGAAATCAGCAGTCGGACTGAAGATGTCCAATCTGTTCGCGTTGAAATCCAAGAAGGGTTAAATCCAAAACGCGCTCTCTATCTGCGGATCAAAGGTCGCAGAGACATTCCTCTGACGCGAGTCGGGCAACCCCTGTCTTTGTCAGAACTGGAAAATCAAGGCGCTGCATTAGCCCGCTTTTTGGGAGTACCTCTAGAAGGGCTTTAAAATGTCAATCTAAGTATGAGATGATGGGAAACTCGCACAAGAGAGTCAAACTCTAAATGCAGATCAAGTTAAGATACTGGTTCGTGTCTGTCATAGCCATCGGTGCATTGCTCATCGGGGGATGCACAACTCCACAGGCTACCTCGTCCCAAGCATCTCCAACCTCGCCAGCAAATGAAGCTACTGCTTTCGTTACCACTCAAGCAAGCAATCCTCAAATCGCTAATTTACCTCGGCTAGAAGGTAAGGCAACGGTAGTAATGACGGTCAAAGGATCGCCGATTACGATTGAAGTCGATGGCACTGATGCCCCGATCACAGCGGGTAATTTTGTCGATTTGGTTCAACGGGGCGTTTACGATGGATTGGTATTTCATCGTGTGGTCAGAGAACCGCAACCGTTTGTGGTTCAAGGTGGCGATCCCCAAGGGAAAGACCCGAATTTCCCCGTGGCAGAATTGGGAACTGGTAGTTTTATCGATTCCACAGGTCAACCTCGTTACATCCCCCTGGAAATTAAGCCCCAAGGGGCAGAAACTCCGGTTTACAGCAAAACCCTCAAAACCGCTGGCGTTTCTCAGCCGCCAATTTTGCAGCACAAGCGGGGCGCGGTGGCGATGGCGCGATCGCAATTCCCAGACTCGGCTTCCGCCCAATTTTACTTTGCTTTGGCAGATCTACAGTTCCTAGATGGGGACTATGCCGTGTTTGGCTACGTTACCCAAGGCATGGATGCGATCGATAAAATTCAGCAAGGCGATCGCATCGAATCAGCCAAAGTTACCTCTGGCGCAGATAATCTCAAAAAAAGCTAATGGCTAATGGCTAATAGCTAATGGCTGTTGAAAAATTAGCCATTAGCTATTAATAACTAGCTAATTACCGTGGAAGTTGTTGTTACTGGAATTGGTATGATTTCAGCTTTGGGTAGGTTGGACTCAAGCTGGAAAAACTTATTAGCATCTGGGTCTGCGATTAAATTGCATCAACCTTTTCCAGAATTAGAAGCACTTCCCCTGGCGTTAATTGACGAGAAACCAACAAATTTAAAAATCCTCGTCGATCTAGTAGTAAAAGATGCGCTGCAAGATGCTGGTTTAGTTCCACCTTTACCAGATTGTGGAGTAGCAATTGGGTCGAGTCGCAGTCAGCAGGCATCTTGGGAAAAGCTCGCCATAGCCTCATATTTACAGGATGCTCTGCATCCCCATTCTCGTTCCCAGGATGCAGAGCATCCCCATTCTCGTTCCCAGGCTGAGCCTGGGAACGATTCTAGCAAGGCTCTGCCTTGCCTGCTACAGGATTGGTTAGAAACGCTACCCAATATGGGAGCGATCGCCGCCGCCCGTCAAATTGGTTCCACAGCACCCGTATTAGCCCCGATGGCAGCTTGTGCCACCGGAATTTGGGCGATCGCTCAAGGTTTTGAACTCATCCGAACTGGGCAATGTCAGCGCGTTATTGCCGGTGCGGTAGAAGCACCGATTACACCCCTCACCCTAGCTGGATTTGAGCAAATGGGTGCATTAGCCAAAACTGGCTGCTATCCGTTTGATCGATATCGGGAAGGATTGGTATTGGGCGAAGGGGCGGCAGTATTCGTACTTGAATCCGCAGAATTAGCCAACCGACGCGGCGCATCTATCTATGGAGAGATTTTGGGATTTGGTTTAACGGCGGATGCCTATCATATCAGCGCGCCGGAACCAGGGGGGAGGAGTGCGATCGCCGCCGTCAAGCAATGCTTAGAACGCAGCCATCTTTCTCCTAGTGATATTGATTACATCCATAGCCACGGCACCAGCACCCAACTCAACGACCAAAACGAAGCCAATCTGATTCGCTATTTATTTCCCCAAGGCGTCCCAGTTAGTTCTACCAAAGGCTCTACAGGTCATACTTTAGGGGCATCTGGAGCCTTGGGAGTCGCTTTTTGTTTAATGGGATTGAAGTATCAAATCTTACCCCCTTGTGTAGGATTAAACGAACCAGAATTTGATTTAGATTTGGTAAGAGTACCGCGTCGAGGAAACATTAAACGGATACTTTGTTTGAGTTTTGGATTCGGAGGTCAAAATGCAGTAATAGCATTGGGCTAATCATATCAAATCCGGTTGCATCGGAATGATTAGCTTTCTTTGTAATTGGTAATTGGTAATTGGTAATTGGGAAAAAGCCCCTATAGGGAGTAATTCCGATGCAACGGTCAACGATATCATTGGTAAATTTATATCTTTTTTATTATTCCCATAGATTACTAACTGATTCAACGACGTGGAAACTGCTGGACTCTGACAATTTCAAAGGTTGAAAATACGGAACCATAAGAGCGAAGAGAATTATTAGCAACTGAAGAGCGACTGGTAATTCTGCTAATAGATTGCCTGGTGAGATTTAACACCTCAAAATATACTTCTCCAGCAGCAGAACAATCAAAAATAATTTCAAAAGGGGATGTAAACCCTTTGTATTCTCCGCCAAAGTCGGTATCTTTACAAGGATCTAGAGATAAAAGCTGATAGTCTTTTTGAGAATCTAATACCCCATAGCCAGTCCAAGCATCTAAACCGTTAGAAGAAACATCTACTCTAGCAATTAAGTACCGACTATCGGGAGAAAAAGCAACTGGATTAACGATATAAAAACCATTGAATCGCCGCTCAAATCCCAGGTCAGAGAGATTTTTTGTTAAAATAGTCTCACTTTCGATGACTAATTCACCAGCGGGGGTTTCTAGTTTATAGGGGTCGCATTTTATAGAACCGACACCGCCCCTACGACTGGTATTTTGACCAACTCTTCTGATAACTCCATTAAAATAAATAGAAGTTTTGCCATCTGGGGATCTGAGTCTTTGAGAGCGATAGTTAACTTCAGTAGAACCTCGGCATTCACCGTTCAATCTGCTGAGAGTTTCTATGCTGAAATTTTTGAACGACAATTCATCTTGCGCTAAAACTGCAACCGCAGAAAGAGCGCCTAAAATAGCAAAAATTGCTGCGTTCTTAAGCAGCGATCGCACCCCAATTAACCCTTTCCTCATTCCTTGCACCCATCTAGCGAATCGTCAATTTAAACGTATATGCGGGACTGCTTAACCTGTAAGGCTGTGCAATAATAACTCGATAGTCGCCCGTGGATGCAGCATTAAAATAAGCATTTTGCGGGTTTTCAAAAGATTTCCCATCAGGTTGTATAAAGGTGAAACCGGAAAGCCCTTGCTCTTCATTATCATCAACAGGCGTACCTTCCCAGACTACATCCATAATAATTTCTTGACCTTGGCGGGCGCGAAAAATATACGTATCTTTATTACCAGGCACCACCGTACCTTTAATAATTGTTGAGAAACGCCCTCGTTCAAACTGTACCCGCTGAGTCACCCCGGTAGCTGACTGCGCTGCAACTTTGACCAAGGAACTGGCAGCAAAGACTGTTAAACTGATGCCCAAATAAAGAAGCGATCGCCTTTTCATTCACTCCTCTGATCTTTGTATATCTTTTGTAGGGTGCGTTAGGCGCTAGCCGTAACGCACCTGATAATTTAGAACTCCACTCATTTGTAGCCGTAACGCACCTGATAATTTAGAACTCCACTCATTTGTAGGGTGCGTTAGGCGCTAGCCATAACGCACCTGATAATTTAGAACAATTAGGCAGCTAAAGCACGACGCTCTAATGGTAATTCAAACCGGGATCCTGGAGTTGGTTCAATCACCCGCGTTTTCAGGTGATTCTGTTCCAAGGTTGATTGAAATTCCGCCGCACTTCCCACAGCGCGAAGGATTTTGATCAGCAATCCCTCAAACTCCACATCTCCCCCAGCAGCAGTGGGTAACATCACTTGGGGTTGCAACCATTGTGCCACTTCCAAAGCACTCTTCGTTCCTTTAATAAAGGGTCCTACAATCGGCAGCACCAAGTCAATAATAGGTGTAACCACCACATCGACTGGTGCAAATTGTTTCAGCGATGGAGAATGATACCCGTGAGGTTCGTAATACAGAGTCAAACCGCTTTCCAATTCTTTGAGCAGATAACCATTTTCCAACACAGTCGGGCCAATAGGAGAGCCGGGAACAGCTTTAATTTCCAAACTTGGACTAAAGGTGAAACTCTCCCCGTGCGCCAGCGAGGTTATGCTGGTATAACCCAACTCCTGCACAACTTTTGCCGCATTAGGAGAACCCACGACGGGGATATTGCGGTCAAGTTGCTTCAGCGTCGGCGGGTGTGCGTGGTCTTCCAAACCTTGAGACAGCAGAATTAGGTCAATATTATCCGGGATGGGACGTTCTGTGCGTCGCGAACCTTTGAACAACCAGTCAATATTACCAAAAACTAACGGCCCCACCAGCCATGGGTCAAGCAGGATGCGTTTCCCGCCCATTTCAATCAGCCAGCTATTGCTGTCCAAGTAAGTCAGGTACATAGTGGTTATGAATATGATGCCTGCTTTTATTCTACGGAATTGTTACGATATGTTAACGGTTTATGAAACTCGCCGCACTGCTCAAACATCGTCGCACAATTCGCGTCATCGGCTTCGACGATGCGCCGTTTAAGCGCAAAAAAGGCAGCAAAGTCCATATTACAGGAATTGTTTGTGCGGGGACGAGGTTTGAGGGGATGGTGTGGGGAAAAATCCGTCAAGATGGTTGGAATGCGACGGATACAATTTGCCAATTGATGATCGGCAGTAAATTTTTGCCGCAATTACATTTAGTTTTGCTCGATGGTATTGGTTTTGGTGGGTTAAATATTATCGACTTACCAAAGCTTTCAGAAAGACTTGAATTACCCTGCGTTGCGGTTATGCGTCGTCCCCCTGCTTTAAAGGATATGGAAGAAGCGATGCGCCGTCTACCAAATCCGGAAAAGCGTTTAAAGCTGTTGCAAAGAGCGGGGGAAATACATGCCTTCCCACCGTTTTATTTTCAAGTCTGCGGTGAAAGTCCAGAGGTAATTGCAGAAGTGCTAAAAAAGCTGACCGACTGCGGGAATGTTCCCGAAGCGCTAAGGCTAGCACATTTAATTGGTGCGGCGGTAATGAAGGGGGAAAGCAGTAATTCAGCTTGATAAATTAACCGGGATCGAGAAACCAAGAAACCCGGTTTTTTAGAAAAACCGGGTTTCTTGGAGTAAGTTTCTAACCCTCTTGTACCATCCACACCAGGAATGCCAAAATTTGCTCAACTGGGGGAAGGGGGTAATCCCTCAAGTCAATTGTAACTGTCGTGCCTTCTAGCTTGAGAAAACGCCATTGAGTGCCGCTACTGATGCAGCCATAAATTGCAGCAATGGGTTGATTTTTTGCCTGATTAAATCGTTGTGCTGCCACCATTTCAGCAACGCACTGACCATACCCCATTTTTAGATCGGCTTTTTTCGCTTCTACGATTACCGCAACCGGAGATTGAATTGCAATGATTTGTGGAGAACGGCTAATCAAAAAATCAACAACCCCATTCAGTCCCACAGTTTCATCAACGTTAAAATCTTCCCCATAAAACACAGAAATTTGCTTATTGAGTCGGCGCCTGACTTCTACTAATACTGGGTAAATAATACCTTCAGAACGAGCTTTTTCACTCCCAGCAGCTACTAGAGGCAAGGTGTCTTCCAAGTATCCTGCCAAAATAGCAGAAGGGGAGATAGGAGCAACCTCTGGAAAAAATCGGTTTTCTATAATGCTGAGACTGAAAGCTTCAACCGCCTTACTAATCGTTGTGAATTCGCTGTAAGACATAGGCCGCCTCGGAATCAATCAACAATCCCTATTCAAATTATATCTGATTTGTTTATATCAGATCGCCATAAGTTTGTAGTAAGCACAAGAGTGCTTACTACAAGCGAGAAACTATTTGTAGCAATTTGTTAGATAAATGGTATAAACCTGTTTTCTAATACCCTATTGGCTATTGGTTCTAACTGTCAGCACTTGCGGCGGCGTTGAATCGGGTGGATAAATAAAATCTAACTGTACAGAACGGCGAGTTTGTGGTAAAATTACTATGGTTTCCAAGGGTTCTAAAACTTGTCCCGTGCGATGCCATAAATGTACGTAGCGAGTGTTTATCTGTCCCTTGTCGCTAGTGTAGCGCAACCGCACGCTTCCTCGAAAAAATGGGAAATCTAGCGATGGTTTTCGGAAGCGCAACCCGCCTTGACTTAATTTATCTTCTTTCACAGGCGTTTCCCAAGTTAAAGTAACAGTTTGAGGTTGATTTGTGGGGTTATAAAGCGGCAAACTGATGTTATATTCAACAGCATAATTCCCGTGAGCTTCGTAGGCTGTATCCGGATAGCGTACTAGCATGGGTGCAGTTTGAATTTGACTTGTACCTAAGCGCCCACCTCGCAGCGTATTAATGGCATAAGAAATGGCTTTTCCGGGTTGGGGAATTGTCAGATTGTTCGAGTTAGTAGAATCGCTTAATACTGCCTTCCAAACCGAACCTTGCGCCACCCCAGCAACGCGACCATAAATTAATTGTCCCCCAATTTGTTGGGGAGGGGTAGGAGTTTTATCGCGGGGGAGGGCTAAACTTGCGGTATTGAGTAAAGATATCCATTCTTCTAGTATAGGTGCGCGTTCGCTTCCATCGGTATTTTTCTTAGCAAATGCGGCTAAACTGGCTGCATAAACCTTACCATTACTTTGCAACCGCATCAAAGTAGACCGACCATTGAGATTTCTTTCTGCATTTTTAACAGGCATGGGATGATTTAATAACATCCGGTATTGACCCGGTGGGATAATTAAGCGGGAGGGAAACTCAGTTTGTCGCTTGTTTTGGAGGATGTCTAGAGATATGCGATCGCCAGGTCCAGCATAAACCGTATTATCTGGATTTTCCACATAATTTGGCAACACAATATAAGGTGCATCTTGTGTGAGAGAAGTCGCCGCTTGTAAAACTTCTACCGTTACAGATTGAGAACCGGGATTATGCAAAATAATTCCCAGATAAAACGTCTGCAAATCCTTAGGATTAATCGTTTGGTGGTGGGCGAATATATCAAAGCGTCCAGAAAAAGGAAAGTTGAGGTGCGCTTGAGGGACAGCTTTTCCAGTTGGGGGAAAAGTAGAGAGTAAAATTCCTTCTGTTTTCAACCATTCTGGACTGTTGCTGTTAAACATTGGTATCGTATCTAACTTGCCAGGTAAAGCGCGAACTTCCCCCTGTTGGACTATCATTTCAGGTGTGGGTCGATCTGGCGTTGTTGGTGAGTTGTTTTGGGCGGTTGCTAGTTTTAAAATGCCGGTAATTAAGCCCAGTGCGAGTAGTAATAGAAATAAGGTAAACGTTTGTTTTTTGCCGAACATACTTTGTGAGTTATGAATCTTGAGAAACCCGGTTTCTCTAAGAAACCGGGTTTTTGTATAAATAGTATAACACCAGATCGCCACTAAGTTTTAGGTTGATTAGTTAGTAGTATTGGAGCATCTAACTAACAGTATTTCATCAGATAATTGAGTTATTTGCAACAATCAACAAAATTACTTACTGTTATTACAATGAATAAGTATGAGGCAAATGAACAATTTTGTCTTAACATTCATTTTCAAAAGCTGGTTGAGCAATGAATACTAATTCATCAATATTTTACCCCATACTCAGCTTGTAATTGAAAATAAAATCCCAGGAATATGACGATTTTGGGCAATGTGTTCGTTCAAGTGAACAAGCATAGAGGTGCGGTTATTGGTAACTAAGACAAAATCTTGTTGTTCACACCATAAGAGGATTTCTGGATCTAAAGTTTTCTTGAGTGGGGTGTGTGGTTCTCCAACTACTCACACGACTAAATCGGGATTGCGGCGAAGAATTTGTATTTTATAGTTGGGGTCTACATTTTCATCAAGCAGATAGTTTAACTGTTAGTTGTTTGTCAACCCAAAGCCAGCACCTCAGCTTCACCTTGTCCTAAATCAATTACGGCAGGAATAAGTGTTGCTGAAGCAACGGGACGAATTTGAATCCATTCAATCGAGTTGATTTCTGGAACATCCACTCCTTGAAGCTTACCAACTTCTAGTTCTTGTGGCACAGCCGGGGGGACAATAATTGTGCCGTACAATTGTTGGAGCAATTGCAGGTGTCCGACTTAGTGAAGATAGAGCAATGGCGAAGTGTTAACGATGACTGTTGTTTCAGGCATTATTCACATCTCGCTCTAATTCTTCAGTAGTTAAGGAAAAGGGAGATACCTGATATTGTCCAAGTAAAAGAAGGAATTGGACTCGCGACATACCGGCTAATTGAGCAGCACGTCCTGATGATAATTTACCGAGTTCAAATAGTTTTACGGCTGCTAATATTTGTAGTTCTCTGGCAATTGTTTCGGGGGTTTCTTTGAGGCTGATTAATACTTCTTCCGGAATTTCGAGTTGAACTGTACTCATGTTTGGTACTTGATTGGGAGATATTTACGATTTTAGCTTAAGCGATCGCATCTAAAATACGTCGTGGGTAGTGGGTAGCGATCGCGCAAGCAAAAGAAACCCGGTTTTTCTAAAAAACCGGGTTTCTGGCATGGTGGAGTAAAGGATGCCGATCGTTTTTTTCCGCTTATATAACAGCCATTAACTCCTTCGGATCGGAGACTTCTCTTTGGAGGCGATCGCTAAAATACCAAACTTCATAGTTTGAGGGAAGTTCTTCACGTATTTGCAACCATAAACTTATGCCTTCTTGTTCAAAAGCTTCTTCTTTTTGCGGACTCTCGAAACCTGATGAGGCTGGATCGTCCTGATTCAAAATTGCATTGTAACTAGCCGCCCACTGTTCTAAACGCCCGATAGTTTCTTGAGACAGTGGCAATGTTTTCGGATCGATGTCTCCAATACGATCGGGATCTAGTCCCCATAAAGGATGGGAAAAGTAATCTGTCATCAGCTTGATTTTAATTTTTTTCATTGTTTTTTATCTCCTCTTTTAAACAGAACGAGGATTAGCACAGACAATATAACCATTGCTGCCTACTGTTACAGCAATTCTCTGAATTATACCTTTAAATTGTATCTCATAAATCGGTCTGTTAGGGGATTGATAGCCTACGATAGTTCCTTGGCTGACAGCAGCGACTACCGCATTAGGAATTTCTGCTTCAACAATTCCTTTTTCGGCAAACTGATTTTTATGGTTGTTCAAAATATGTTGTAAACCCGATCTGGAATCGCCAGTTTCTAAGAAAACAATTTTCCCGTCGGGGAGTTTGGCGATTTGCAGGATTTTCTCTGGTGTATGCTTAATTCCAGCTTGTTTGAGTGAGGCAATCAAGGCGGCTTTTTCGTCTTGAGGTTCAAGAGAATTGGAGATTTCATCGGATGAATTAGTCAATAGCCATGACCTCAGTCCAGGAGAATGTCTGAGGTTAATGGTAGCAGAGTCAGAAGCGATTCCAACATATGCGCTGCGCGATCGCATCTCAAATACGTCGTGGGTAGGCGGTAGCGAGGGCGCGACGCCAAAGAAACCCGGTTTTTCTAAAAAACCGGGTTTCTGTCACCAAGAAATCGGGGATTTAGCAAAGATTACTTCACGCGGTTCAATATTTCCTCGATATCTGATAGTTGAACAGCACCGGAAAATATTTCGCCATTCATCACAAAGAAGGGTGTGCCGGAAATTAAGAGTTTTTCAGCTAGCTGGTCGCGTTTGAGCTTTGCTACAATCAAAGCCGGGTAGTAAAAAAGGAGTAAAAGTGTCAGCGAAAGACTTGTATCATCAAACTGTGAAACAGGCACTTGTGAAAGCTGGCTGGACAATTACTCACGACCCATTGCCATTAAAATGGGCAAAGCGAAATTTATCTGTCGATCTGGGTGCAGAACGGTTAATTGCTGCTGAGCAAAATCACCGGAAGATAGCAGTTGAAGTTAAAAGTTTTCTCAGTGAATCTAGAATTGCAGATTTAGAGCAGGCTTTGGGTCAATACATTCTATATAACGATATTTTACAACGAAACGAACCAGAAAGAGAGCTATATTTAGCAATTCCTATTATTGCTTTTGAGAATCTATTTGAAGGAGAGAGGTTTGGGGATATTTTGTTGGAGAATAAGCGGCTTAAACTAATAATTTTTAATCCCGAAGCGGAGGATATTGTTCAATGGATAACGTAGAATTTTATCGCCAGGTTGTTAAGCAAATGCTGAATGAATATGCTGCTTTTTTTGATTTTGGCGGTGAGGTACAAAGTCAAACAATTTTCGATTTAGAGCAGGAGCGCTACATGCTAATTTCTATAGGGTGGATGGAGGGAAAAAGAGTTCACGATTGCATCATGCACGTTGATATTATTGACTCTCAGGTATGGATTCAAGAAAATAATACCGATCGCCTAATTGCCGAGGAATTAGTAGCAGCAGGAATTCCTCCAAAGTCAATTGTTTTAGGACTTCAGCCGCCGGAATTAAGAGCCTATACCGACTATGGCGTACCTAATTTGCCACCATCTCAAGTATCTTTGAAAGTTGGTTAAATTTGAGGGGGTAAGCGATCGCATGGGTATCTAATTGCTGGAAGAGAGAGGAGGCGATCGCATCTCAAATACGTCGTGGGTAGGCGGTAGCGATCGCGTAGCGTGTGCGTTAGCACGTATCGCTTGCGGCAAAAGAAACCCGGTTTTTTAGAAAAACCGGGTTTCTGGGACAAAGAAGTCGGGGATTTAGCTCTTATTACTTCACGCGGTTCAATATTTCCTCGATATCTGATAGTTGAACAGCACCGGAAAATATTTCGCCATTCATCACAAAGAAGGGTGTGCCGGAAATTCCCAGGTTTTCAGCTAGCTGGATATCGGGTGCGATCGCATTGTTGGTGAGAGTGCGATCGCGCTCAAATTTCTCCATGTCCAGATTCAGGTTTTGGGCAATTTCCAGATACAACGCCTCACCTAATTTATCTTGCTGGGAAAATAGGGCGTCGTGGTATTCCCAGAACTTGCCCTGTTGACCAGCAGCCCAAGCAGCTTTTGCAGCAGACATGGCTTCAGGAATTGCTGGGTTGTCCAACATTACCGTTTGCATCTAACACGCGAATTTGCATCGATGCAGGGCCATTAAAAGTTGTGGGTAATAGACGAGCATAAACTCGTTCGTTAATCTGGCTCCAAATGCCGCGAGGATATCTAGAATCTGACGGATCGCTAGGTGCATTACCAGCGAAAACCATTTCGTTTTGTAGCTGGTCGAAGTTATCCCGATATTGTTGTAAAGATGCACGAGCTTGTTGGTAAGTATTGAGGATTTGACCAACTTCACCGGGTAGCTTACCTATCACGCTATCGAAAGAGGGAACACCCGGAATTGTGTTAGAAATTTGTCTCCATTTAACCTGTAAATCTTCCCAGAAACTCCGAGACAACTGCTGACGGAACTCTGGCAGAATTTTGTCTACAATTGCCCGACTTGTCGGTGACATATCCTCATATTTCACGCCTAGTTGAATGTCCCAAGAAAGCACTTGGGCCGCATGATGAGGAATGCCAGCAGCAATGTGTCGTGAGTTGAGCGCAATTAGGGGTGCAGCTTGTTTGCCTTTAATCGGAGCTAGAGGATAAGCACCTTCTCTTTGAGGGCCATAGCTTCGAGGTTTGAAACAAAACACTTGTCCTGGTATTTCGTAATCTCCCGGAGGTAACAGAAGATCCGGGCTACCATTCGACTCGCGCAACGCTTGAGAGAATACTTGGAGATTGGCTGGAGAAGGTCTGAATTCACCACCAGGAGGAGCAGAAACTGTGGGGTAAATATCTTTGAAACTGGTAGAAAATGGACGCTCATTTTCGATAAAGCCACCCAGTTGTCCGACAACTTGGGTCAAAACAGCATCTTTGATAATGCCTGTTCCACCAGGAAGACCAGGAATATTAGGAATACCTGGTATCCTAAACTGAGCAATGCGGTTTTCTTGAGAGTTACTGCTTTCTTTCTGTCTGAGATGCTTGGCGTAAGTTTCAAATTCACTCTCTAAGCTTTGGGCTATCAATTCTGGCTTAAAGTTGTCAGCCCTGAGTCTAGGATCTGGAGTCCAGGTGAAAGACTGCCTACCAGGATGTTGCGGTTTACCTGTTATTGCACCATAGTTAAACACCTGTTTTTTTATTTCTTCTACCACAGCATCCGCCGTAGCTGCTGGATTACGCAATAATTTTTCGCAAGATATAGGATTTTCTATACACCAAGCGGTAGTCCAATAAACTGTTCCAACAATTGCTGCAATTGCGCCAGTCAATGTCGCAGCAACAGATAATGCTCCAAGCCTACTACTAATGGTGGCAGCAGATCTTTGTAAATTACTAACAATTGCTGAACCTCCTGTTCTTAATACTTGTGTAGTTCTTACCAATGTTTCACTTGAAGATGCTGGAACTCGCAATTGAGTTAACTTTTCAATAATTGGTCTTGCATTCCTACTCAAAAATCTAGACGTTCTTACTCCGATTGCTTTTAAATCTCTCAGAAATGTGCCGCGTGTTTGTCGGATTACTTTGCTGATATTTTCAGAAGGAGGTTTATATTTAACTTGATTGGGAGGTCGAGTTTCAAACTTATCATTTGTTAACGGAGACTTATTCCAATAATTACTGGGATTGTCAAAATCCGGTGTTTGTGGGTAAAATTGTTTTGCATTATTTTAATCAAGAGAAACAGTAGATGTTATTCTTGCCATCACAAAGTAAACAGATACTTCGTTACTCTTGTCCCTGATTTCAACCCAAGTTACTTGACCATCCCTGCTTTATAATGTCTCTATAGAGATGTCATCATATTCTAAAATGGCTGCTTCATTTCTGGGTATATGCTCTTCATTATTGTTGAGATAATGCTGAATTTAACCACAATTTTCATGACAAATATATCTGGAATATTTGTCACCATCTTGTAGAATTTTTAACATGTACATGTATAAAATATTCTCTTCAGATGGTGACTCGTAAAGGCTGTAAAGCCAAATACCAGATAAAGAGTTATTATCAGTTTGGAGTTGGGGCTGAATAGGTTGATTCGGATTGGGTGTATCAAGTTGAGGACTTGTAGGATTCGGCGGCGCAAAAATATCGACATTCGGTGCAGGAGGACTCCCCCCATCATTGCGAAAAATATCGACACCTTGAGCAACGATCGCTTCCTTTTCTCCCCTTCCCAAAACCTCAGCAGCATTGACTCGACTGCTATCACCCAAATAGCAGACAGTTGAGTTAAAACCAAGCACACCGCAGAGGGAAACAGCAAGAATTCGATGCAATAACGAACCAGCCGTAATCGAGAAAAAACTAATCAGTCCGATCGCCCAAAATCTCATCCGATGCATAAGCCGCCTCACAACACAATAACAAAAGAATAAAAGAGCGATCGCTTCCTCATTCTCCCCCCTTTGTTTAAGGGGGGCAGGGGGGGATCAAAAGCGATCGCACCCCAAAACCAACCACCTAAAAAGGCAAAATATTGCGAACCCTTTGAATCGTGTCAGTCACCCGCCGAACCGTATTCAAAACATCATTAATATTGTCAATCGTGTCCCGTTTATCTGGCGCAGCACTTGCCACATAAGGCGCACCCAACTCCGGTGCAGGCGAATTCTCTACCTGCAACGCCAAATACAAACCCGATTGGGCTGCACCTTGCAGAAAAGTATTAATCGGAATCGCATAATTAAACCCAGGCTTAATTAAACCCGCAATACTATTAGCCGCTTCCCGGCTAAATCCTTCTGCTTGTAATCGCCGAGGATCTTCAGTATCGCCTAACCCGTGAATGCCAATCACACGCCCGCCTGCATCTAAAACCGGCCCCCCACTCATCCCCGCTAAAGTAGTATTGGTGTAAATTATTTTGTACCCCTGTAAAGCTTGAGGTAAAAACCCAGAAATCCGCCCATCGGTAAATTGACGAATTAGTTGCCCGCCTGCTGCATTTCCTACTGTCGTTAAACGAGGCCATCCAGACACAAAAACCGGCTTTCCTTCAGTTAAAGTGTCGGAATTTGCTAGCTTTGCGACTTGGTAATTTTTATCGCTGGTAAACTCCACAACGGCTAAATCAACCCCAGCCAATCGCTTCACTTTACTGAAATCGAGTTGATACGCTTGTTTGTCGGCGGTGACGATTTTGTAATCATCTTCTTCCCCCACCACATGCTCTGCCGTCAGCACATAATAAGTATTGCCATTTTTGGAAACAATTACCCCCGAACCATGTCCTTCTTTACCTTTAATTAAAACCGTAACCTCGCGGGCAATATTGTTAATTTGCTCCCCACTTAAAGCAACTGCCGCCGTAGGTTGCATCACAACGATCGCACTAACAATCCCAGTACCAGCCAATACAGCCGGAAGCCCATCATAAAATCTCATAATTCCATCTCCTTTTTCATCTTCAGCCTGGGTCGGCAGGCTTTGTTGGTGTAGCCGCGAGTTTACTCGTTCTCGGTCGGTATCTCGTTTATTTTCTCATTCAGTGTCTTTTACCAAAGCAACGTCGGCAGCGGCAAACGAGGCAATTTCGGCTCTAAAATAACCGGATGGGGAGCAACCACCATTCGCCCACTCAATTGCAAAAAAGTCCCCACCGGCACCGCCCAACTCAGTTGCATCATTTGCTGCTGCATCGCCGCCGAAGGCACAGAACCATCCTTAAATACATAAGGATTTCCCCACAGCGGATAAGCGTGCATCGCATTAATTCCCACCACCTCGCCCCACCGATTTAATACCGGCCCCCCACTCATGCCTTTTTGGATATCATTCGTATAGCCAATCTGATATCCTCCCTCTAGAGCGCGATCGAGCAACAAGGAAATTTGCCCCGTCGTGAAGGAAAATCCGGTTGTTTCCACCGGAAACCCAGCGGCAAACACTTCATCCCCCACCGCAAGAGTTGAATCAGCCCCTAACGAAGCCAATCGGTAAGTAGCACCACTGCGAAACTGCAATAACCCCAAATCGTTACCTGGAAACTTATCTGCCCCCAATACCGCTGCTGGGTAGATGCGCCCATCGGGAGTTTGAATGCGATAGGATTTTCCCCCACCCGGAGTCAGCACGTGGTCGTTAGTCAGGACGGTGTAAACTTGTCCTTGCCTGCGAATCAGAATCCCCGACCCCCAAGTATCCCCTGAAAGCACTTTGACGGTAATAGCTTTGGCTAGCTGTTGGAGAGATGCGACATCTCGCCTGTGGGTACTTGCTGGGGCAGAAATATTTACAGGTAATGCCTGTAGTGGCAGCATCAGGCAACTGCCAATACAGGTGATAAGCATGAGGAAACGCCAATCCATGTAGGCTTAATGGGAGATTAGTGAGATACTTAACTTTTTTCTCTTCCCGCCACCCCGCCCGGAAACCAATTTTCCAGGCGAATAGCGAAAGTCCGTTGAAACTGACTGGGATAATTTCAACCCGTTTTAACGGGTTTTAGCTTTCAGCCGGAAATTTATTTCCAGGCTGTTCTCGCTGTTCTCGCTGAGAAAGCGAGGCTAAGAAACCCGGTTTTTCCAAAAAACCGGGTTTCTGGCGCACCCCTACCAAGCCGAACCGCCACTAGGTTGAGAACTTGGCTGACTCACCGCAGGTGCAGCACTCGGCTGCGGACTGCCAGCAGATGCACTCCCATCAACCGGGGCGTTGTTGAGAAAATCGCTGACGTTAATGGAACTGCTGCGTCTGGTGCTTTCAAACAATGGCCCCGATGCACCGCTACGAACTTGATGCAGCCTTTGAATCACGCGGGCAGCGCTTTCGCGGGGTTTGAGGGTAAACAAGACGTTACTGTTATTGCAAGCACCACCTGCTGCACCCGTGGCGCAGACAACTTGTTGACCGTTTACTACCCCGGCGGTGATAAAGTTCAAAGCACCTTGGTTGTAGAAACTTTGGAATCTTGCCGAAACGTCTTCGCAGCGCGTTTGAGGGTCAAAACCCGCACGGCTGAAGTGTTCGGAAACCCAAACAATCACGGGAACGTTACCCCGTGGTGTTTGCGCGATGGTAGCAGGTTTACCGCCGCTGACACCACAGACGAAGGTGGTGCTTTGCGCTTGACTTTGTTGCGTTCCTATGGTACAGCTACCCAGGGCAGCCAGTGCCACTAAGCCTAAAAATCGTAATTTCATTTCCTCAAATTCCTTGCTATTTAAGTCCGTTCGTCCTTGGGTATCAGAATTCCCAAAATCCGAGCATTTCTAACACAACTTTCACTGCACACCCTGGGATAAAAAATCTTGCTATTGCAAATCGCAGGCGAACAAATCCGCCATTTCAATCACTAGAAATGCCTGGTTGAAGAGAAATCAGTTTATTTCCCCTTGCTAAAAATAAAACAAATCATAGCATTGGCGATCCGGTACAGGCAATGCAACTTTGCAAATTTATACGGTGTAACAAAATGTATCGACGTTGCAGGGGAAAAGCAGTAGGGTGCGTTAGCGACAGCGTAACGCACCTTTTACAAAGTTTTTGGTGTCCTGCGCTACCTTAACGCATCCTACAAAAGATGAAAAAAATTTAAAATCAATCGTCAGTTTCTACTTCTATTTCCCAAGCGGCGGTATTTAATTCTAGTTCCAACTCTTCAATCGTAGGTAAACTGCCTTGTAATTGTTCCGGCAATACTGCTTGAAGCTGATAAGTTGAAATACCAATCGGTTTGTTTATATCCCGCCGGGCATACTCGACGATAGTTTTATATTTATTAAAAAATAATAATGCGAATCGTCGGTTGATATCCCGAACCGCGTCAAAGGTCATCTATTGCGGAAACATAGAAATTCATCTGGCCTGAAAACTCTGGTTCAAACTCTACTGTTTTCAGGTCAATTACTACAAAACAATGAAGGCGAAAGTGATAAAACAGCAAATCAATGCGGTATTGTTTCCCGCTCACTTCAATCGGATACTGGCTGCCAACAAAAGCAAATCCTACTCCCAATTCCAGTAAAAAATCTCGGATGCGAGCGACTAAAGCATTTTCTATATCTCTTTCCTGTGCCTCTTTCCCTAAACTGAGAAAATCAAAATTGTATGGGTCTTTTAAAATCTGCTGTGCTAAGTCCGATTGCGGCTCTTGAAGGGTTTGACTAAAGTTAGTTGTTGCTGTTCCTTGCCGATGATATAACTTACTTTCAATCTGATGGGTAAGGATGCTGCGACTCCAGCCATACTGAATCGTTTGTTGGATATACCAAAGGCGTTCTGTTGGGTCTTTAACTTTGTCCAGCAGGGTACAATTATGAAACCAGGGAATTTGTGCAGCAAGCTGCTGCACAAATTGCTCATCAGGGTATGCCTCCGCAAATGCCCGCATATATTTAAGGTTGCGTGGAGAAAATCCTTTCATCTCTGGGAAGGATTTCTGCAAGTCTTTTGCCAACCGATTAATGACTTTGGCTCCCCATCCTTGCTGTTGCTGACGAGTGAGAATTTCCCGTCCAATTTGCCAGTAAAGCAAGACAAGTTCGCGGTTGACTGCAACTGCTGCTCGTATTTTAGCGTTTTGGATACGCTCTTTAAGATCGCGTAGAAATTGGTCGTAGTTTTCTAATGATAGGTCACTTTCCATAGTTATATTTTAGAACTGATATTGCCAGGTTTCCTTGGGTAATTGCTTTGAATTCCCCAAAGAAACCGGGTTTCTATGAAGGCTGCTCGTGTCGCCCACCCCACACAACCCCAAAAATCTTCAGGACTTACGCAGCAACTCCAGATCTGGTGGAGATGGTGCGTTACACTGCGTTAACGCACCCTACATACTGTGAAGGCTGCTCGTGTCGCCCACCCCACAAAACCAAAAAGATCTTGTGGGGTGGGCATCTTGCCCGCCCGACATATTTTGGCAACATGTCTAATAAAAAATGGGGAGATAACCTTTCTTTATCTCCCCCTCTTTCTAATGATTTCTCACAACAATTGGCAGCTTTTATTACTTGCCAAGTTCAACTTTGGGTGCAACAGTCCGCGCCCGTTTGATAATTGGTTTGGGCTTGGAATTCGCCACTTCTTCTTCTGGCATGTAATCTTCTGACCGCATCCAGGCGGGACGGGTTTGATCGTAAGCCATTTGCAATGCAGCAGCTGCGATCGCATGTACTTCATACTCCTCTGCTAATTGAGCCACTAGCGGTAGGAAAGAAGCCATGCGTTCCCCAACTAAAGCTTCCCGCACTTGTTGTTGCAGTTTCTCTAATTGGCGCGCTTCAATTTGCGATCGCGTCGGAATCGACCGCACGATCAAGTTTTGCCGCACGTGGCGTTCAATTAACCGCAACTTGCGCCGATCGAATGGTTCAATGATCGAAATTGCGGTTCCTGTGCGTCCGGCGCGTCCTGTCCGTCCGATGCGGTGGACGTAGTTTTCGACGCTATCGGGTAAATCGTAGTTAATCACGTGGCTGAGATGATCCACATCCAATCCGCGCGCGGCGATATCGGTAGCAACTATCATCCGTACTTGCTTGTTGCGGAACCTCATTAACAAACGTTCCCGCGCTTGTTGGTTGAGGTCGCCGTGGTATTCATCTACACCCCAGCCAGCTGCTTGCAATTGGTTGGTCAGTTCGGCGGCGGCGCGGCGCGTGCGGACGAAAATAATTGCCGATTCCGGGTCTTCCAGTTCTAAAATAGGCTGCAAGGCACGGGCTTTCGTCCAGCCACGGGGAATTGTATAAGCGACTTGGTTGATTTGTTTGGGTGCAGCTTTCGGCTGTTCTACCGAGACGGTAACGGGCGAGCGCAAGAATTTCGCCACTAATTCCCGAATCACTGGCGGCATTGTCGCCGAGAAAAACGCCGTTTGCCGTTCGCTGGGAACTTGCTTGAGGATTTTTTCTACATCGTCGATAAAGCCCATGCTCAGCATTTCATCGGCTTCATCTAATACCAACCAGCTGACTGTGTTTAGTTTCAGTTCGCCCCGTTCCATCAAGTCGATGATTCGTCCCGGCGTTCCCACGACGATGTGGACCCCTTGTTTGAGGCGACGGGTTTGGCGCTCGATTGCTTGACCGCCGTATACTGGCAAAATCCACATCTGACGATCGATATTAAAATCGCGAATCGCCTGACAAACTTGCACCGCTAATTCGCGGGTTGGTGTTAGAATCAAGGCTTGGACTTCAGTCCGACTTACATCAATCCGTTCCAAAATCGGCAACGAAAACGCTGCCGTTTTCCCTGTTCCTGTTTGCGACTGACCGACCACATCCCGACCTGCTAGCAATTGAGGGATTGCTTGCGATTGGATTTGTGTGGGCGTTGTCAGTCCATTTTTTTCGAGATGCTCAGCACGTGCTTCCGAGATCCCTAAGTTTCTGAAGGTTAGAGTCATTGAATCCTTTTTAGTTCTAAGTTGTCAGTTGTAAGTTGTTACGGTATGGGTTTTACCAATTGTCTAAGCAATTATCGACAATTTATATAAACCCGCCCCGGTCAGTTGTCATTCAGTGATGGGCGAACAGCAATCGGCGATTAAGCGATCGCCAATTACCGATTACCCATTACCAATCGCAGCTAACCGATGACTGTTCCGTAGAGGTCGTAAACGTCGGCGTCTGCGATTTTCACTCGCGCCATCGACCCCAAGCGGGCGTCACCCCGAACGTAAACAAGGCCATCCACTTCTGGAGAAAATCGGGCGCTGCGACCGATTAATTCCCCAGTTTCCGGATTTTCCTGTTCCATCAGAACATCCACACACTTGCCCACTTCGGCTTGATTTTTCTTTAATGAAATGGGCTGCTGAACGCGCATCAGTCTATCCCGACGCTCATCCATTACTGATTGGGATAATTGATTCGGCAAATTATAGGCTGGGGTTCCTTCTTCTGGGGAGAAGGTGAAAACACCTACATGGTCGAACTCGTGGCGCTCGACAAACTCTACCAGGTGTTCAAAGTGTTCGTCCGTCTCCCCTGGAAACCCGACGATAAATGTTGTTCGCAGAGTCGCCTGTGGTAGCGCTGTTTTTATCCTTTCTATAATCTTATCATTTACTTGCCCTTGCCAGGGACGATTCATCCCACGCAATATTTCCGGATGCGAGTGCTGCAAGGGGAGATCCAGGTAGGGCAAGATGTTCGGCACTTCCTGGATTGCCCGGATTACGTCGGGCGTGAGGCCAGTTGGATAGGCGTAGTGCATTCGTATCCAGGGTATATCTACTTTACCCAAGGCGCGCAACAGTTCGGCTAGTTGCGGTTTGCCGTACAAGTCCAAGCCGTAGTTAGTCGTAATTTGAGAAATTAAGATAATTTCTTTCACGCCTTCGGATGCTAGTTGCTCCGCTTCTGCGACAATCGATTCTATTGAACGCGAGCGCTGATTCCCCCGCAGATGCGGAATGATGCAGAACGCGCAGCGGTAATCGCACCCTTCGGCAATTCGCACGTAAGCGACTGCCTCCGGGGTAGTACGATAGCGCGGCGTCGTTTCATCCGCTATATACGTAGGTTCCGCAGAAACTTCCTGGACTCGTTCTCCCGTTTCGGCTCGTTGAATTACTTCTACGATTTTGTTATAATCACCACTTCCCACTACTGCAACTGCTTCGGGTATTTCTTCCAGCAGTTGCGCTTGGAAGTGTTGTGCCATGCAGCCTGCGATCACTATTTTTTTGTTGGCTTCCGCCAGTTCTACCAGAGTCCGGACGGATTCTTCCCGCGCCGCCTGGATAAAGCTGCAAGTGTTTACAATAACGTAGTCGGCTAATTCTTCATTAGAATCTACCTGGTATCCTGCTGCGACAAGCAGACCCAGCATATGTTCGGTGTCGATCCGGTTCTTTTCGCAACCTAAATGGGAGATAGCAATAGTTGGCTTCGAGCTTGTGGTATCGGGCATTAGCAAATCAAAACTAGGCAGTCAGGTCGTGTAAGAGACATGACACCAGCGCCTGAATACAGCTTTTGCCAACCACTTCGCAGAGCCTGCGGTTCGGGATCGGCAACAGGGCAGCTAGTTGCTTGCGGCAACCCGCCCCCTAGATTGCACCGATGTCATTATTACTGAATCGTAGCGCAAAATTAACAATCTAAACATATCTAAACAATTTTTTTGCTCCTGGGTGATGGGGAGATGAGGACGCTCCTGACGCGGGGACGCCGGGACGCTCCGGACGCGGGAAAATCTTCAATCAACCTCGACCCGTCGCCGCGTCTCTCCGTCGCCGCGTCTTCTTTCCCTGCCCCTCTCAGTTAAGATAGGTAAAGAAAATTTCTGCGGATACGGGAATAAAGCCGCGCACGAACGGCGAGTTTATGATATAATAGTAAATTTGGCAGATGAAGTTGGAGAATTTTTTAGTGAATAGCTCCAACCTGACCTGTATTCTAAATAGTTGATTTTGTTATAGGGTCGCAATTGAAAACCCGTGGATTTGAACCAGATATTCAAAACACCGAACCCGATTATTGGTGTCGTACATTTATTGCCGCTACCCACGTCGTGCCGTTGGGGAGGTAGCCTGAAAGCAGCGATCGCGCGCGCGGAACAGGAGGCGACGGCCTTGGCATCTGGCGGCGTAGACGGCATTATGGTAGAAAATTTTTTCGACGCGCCGTTTGCGAAAAGTCAGGTAGACCCAGCAGTCGTCAGCGCCATGACGCTGATCGTCCAGCGCATCGCGAATTTGGTAACCCTGCCATTAGGGGTCAACGTACTGCGAAACGACGCACGCAGCGCGATGGCGATCGCCAGCTGCGTCGATGCCCAATTTATCCGCGTTAACGTCCTGACGGGCGTCATGGCAACGGATCAAGGGTTAATTGAAGGCGAAGCGGATAAACTGCTGCGCTATCGCCGCGAATTGGGCAGCGATGTCAAAATACTGGCAGATGTGTTGGTAAAACACGCTAGACCCTTGAGCGCCCCCAATCTGACAGTAGCAGTCACTGATACGATCGAGCGGGGTTTAGCCGATGGGATTATTTTATCCGGCTGGGCAACCGGCAGCCCGCCGAGTTTGGAAGATCTCGAACTCGCAAGTGCAGCAGCAAACGGCACGCCAGTATTTATCGGCAGCGGCGCTAGCTGGGAAAATATTGCTACCCTAATGCAAGCAGCAGATGGCGCGATTGTTTCCAGTTCTCTCAAACGGCATGGAAAGCGAGATCAACCAATCGATCCAATTCGCGTCAGCCAATTTGTAGAAGCCGCCCGCCGCTGCATTGCCGCCAAAGAAAACCCCCAGTCGGTATCAGGGGTTAAAATCCATTCCTAGACTAAGATTTAGCGGTTTGAGATGGGAGATTTTTGGGGTTTGAGTCGCCTATTCCACTATCCTGGCCCAGAAACCCGGTTTTTGCAAAAAACCGGGTTTCTAGCACACCAGGCTGCATAGGTCAAAATGGGATAGTCACCCAGAATCTAAAATCTCAAATCTGAAATCTAAAATCTAAAATTCCATTATGATTCGCAGACGTCCTACTCCCTGGATTCATCGCTGGTCGCGGCCTATAATTTCCGCGATCGCAGGCTTAGGTGCCCTCAACACGTTTTATCTAACTCTGATCGAGTTGGGGATACTAAAAGAAGCGGCATTTTGTCCCACCAGCGGCATTATCAACTGTAACGCCGTTCTGCTGTCGAATTATGCCAAACTGTTCGGCGTACCTCTATCGCTGTTTGGGTTCTTGGCTTATATAACGATGATGGTAGCGGCGTTAGTGCCGCTGCGGGTCGATCCGCAAGAAAATAAACAGTTACGCGCCCAGCTGGAAAATTGGACTTGGCTGGTATTATTTGCAGGTGCGATCGCAATGGTCGTTTTCAGCGGCTATCTTCTCTATCTTATGGCGTTTCAGATCAAGGCATTTTGTATTTATTGCCTTGCTTCTGTCGTTTTTTCCATCAGTCTTTTAATCCTCACATTAATCGGTCGCAGTTGGGAAGACATTGGACAGCTATTTTTTATCGGCATCATAGTCGGTTTGGTGGCGCTGATCGGTTCCTTGGGTGCCTATGCTACCGCTAGTAACCCCAATACTGGAACTGGTGCAAGTGCCGGACTAACTAGCCCACCCATTACTACCACATCCGGCCCCGCAGAAATTGCCCTAGCGCGTCATCTAAAACAAATAGGTGCTAAAGAATACGGCGCTTATTGGTGTCCCCACTGCTACGAACAAAAGGTACTGTTTGGCAAACAAGCTGCTGAAGACCTAAATTACATCGAATGCGACCCCAAAGGCAAAAATGGTCGCCCAGATCTGTGCCAAGCTGCTAATATCACCGGCTATCCAACTTGGGAAATTAACGGTCAGTTGTATTCCGGCGTGCAAACTTTAGAAAAACTCGCCGAACTATCTGGATATACAGGCGCGCGCAACTTCCAAAATTCACTGCCAGGACGTTAATTTTTTGTATCTAGGGGCGGGTTTTACCAACCATTTTGCCATCAGCGACAGTTAATTTAAACCCGCCCCCATTGCGTGTAGGCGCCGGTTTTACCAGTTACAGCGGTTCCCGCTGTATGCGGTACATAAAAAATTGCTGTGTAATTTGCTGCTACTGTACCTCATAACAGCGTGAACCTCTGTATTATATTTTTTTTACCAAAAGTTTCCCCCTCCGTGGGGCAACTTCCGTTTAACCCATATCAATTCCCTTCCGTGTATAATTAATACCTACACAGTATTTTCTCCTACCCATCAGTAAAAATACTGTAAAGTATGGATTTAAAAGATACAGATGTAACTCGATACCTCTGCGCTGCTGCCTATCGGGATAAGCAATTTCGTGAAGCGGTTATAAAAGAGCTGATCGCAGATGAGTATAAAGCTATTGCTGTATCCCCTGGGGTTGATTTGCCCACAGTAGTCAGACACTGTCTTGAAGCGAAAAACCTAGAAATAACGCGAGATTTTTGACTTTTACTCATATTATTATCCCCACTGCTTTTTATAGCTAAATTACCACTTTCTGTTCTTTTAGCTGCTGTTTATTTTGAAAAAATTTTTCGTCAAAAGGCTATTAGTATAAGCCTGTTGATTTGCTGACATTAATTAAAAACAAATTTCCACCAGACCTAGAATCAAGGAAAGCTCTGGCAATTGGAATTGTATTAGGTTTGTCTTTGCTCGGTTTTTTTCCATTTACTTATACAATAGCTTTTATAGTTGTTTTTTGCGAAAAATTGATGATTTACACTAAACAAGATAAACTCATTTATCGACTAGAGTTTAAGAGTTATATTTCTAAAATTAATTACAGACATAGCTTCAATAAAAAAATTGATAAAATAACTAAATACCATGAGAATTATAATGTTATCGTTTACGGATAAGAAAAAAATTATCCATTTGTAGGTTTTGGTAAATATATGACCGGATGGTCTTTTTCTTTAAATCTAAGACAAAAAGAAGAGGAAAAACAACCTACAAACATCATTGCATTAGAATTAGAATAATTATATAATCATGTAACAGAGCGAATAAAAAATTTAAACTATGTGTAAATGGACAGGAAATTAGAAATGACAAGAGATTCCTGGCTAAACCTTTAAGCCGCCCGTATTCACATGTAGATGATTCTGTTGTAGAACAAATTTTAAACCAAAATACTGATGATAATATTCGATTTTACAAGCATATTCAATTAGTTAATTGGAATGGAAAACTGGTATTATCAGTTTTGTTGATATTTTTATAAATAAAAATATTATTATAAATAATTTATTTTTTACTACCACCCATTAAACAAGAATATCGCCAAGCAATAGACTCTGTTACTCCAGGAATAAGTTTAAAAAAAACAGGCAATTTTTTATTTGATGCTGTATTTACCACGGTATTAAGTTTGCCATTGTCTCCGTTTAATATTTATAATCAATTTGTTGCTGAAGCCAGTCAAGCAGCGCAAGTACGTCAACTGAAACGTACAATAAAAGAAAATGCTAACTTCAATTATGCAGCGAATGAGAGCATTCGTGAAATGGTAAGCACTTCAGAATATACCCAATCAAAAACTTGATACGCAAATGTACCATAAAATTATCGATAGACAAATTTTAGATAAATAACGAGTTAGCTGAAAGAAAAACGATAATATTTAACAATGGTATGATTATTTCTGTTTCAGCATCTATTACGGAGCAAAATATTTCAGGAGTTCAGGGAGCTGGTATAATACAGAATAATCAGGGGGAATCAACTGAAACATCCTAGCTTAAAGAATAGCAATGCATGATATTTCAACAGGGGAGTTGGACAGGAAAAAGTATCTGTTTAACGAACGGTAAAGTGCAAAAATACCAGAAAGTAAAATAAACACAAGGAGGTCGTTATGAGCGGTAACAATGTAAATGAAGGATTCCAAATGAGTGGCGGCTAAATCAATGCTGAAAATATAGCCGGAGGGAAGGGAGCAAAGGTGATTACAAATCAACCTGGTATGAATGTAGACAAAAGCAGCAACGTTAACGTGAGTGGTGTCACCGGCAACATAGGTAATATTGCTGCGGGTCAAGATATGACAGGAGTAGTTGGTAATATAAGCGGCACTGTTAACAACAGTATTGGTGCTCTGCAAAATTCCGGCGTTCCAGAAGCGCCAGAATTAGCAGAGTTGCTCAAACAACTGCAAGCTAAAATTGAAGCCGATGATAACTTGGAGCCAGAGGATAAAGCAGAGGCGTTGGAGCAGGTGAAAGCACTAGCCGAAGCAGGGCAAAATCCCAAAGAGGGAGCAATGCAAAAGGCTGCAAAAAGAGCAATCACAATGTTGACAGGGATATTTGCACAATTACCTGCGATCGCTACATTGGTTGAACCAAGTAAAACGCTGTTGCCTGCGATCGCCAAGCTATTCGGTTTGTAACTTTGGAGTTAACTGCAAAAAGTCAGGACTTAACTTCTACCCGAATGCCATTAAACGGCTGGATAATGATTTCACTTCCCGCTTGCCCCTCCCCCGTTCTCAAAGCTGGGTTGAATCCCAATAAAGTCGCTCCAATCAAATTATATTGACTGGCAATGCTATCGACTGTCTCGCCCAAGGCCACCAGATGGGTTTTTAGCCGAGGCAGGGCAGGGGCAGAATCGAGATTGGCTCTCACTTCTGGTGCGGGAATCAGCAGAACAGAATTCTTCTCAACCGGGCAATCTCAAATTCTCTGGTTCCCAAACCAACGATTTTTCATAGAAACTTTGGTGTTTGCGTAAGTCCTGATAAATAAACCCGCCTCGCCTTACGCTACCGATGTCACCGGACATGATATTATCTGTTGCCAGCAAAAATTGTTGGTAAAACCCGCCCCTACGGCAATCAAAATCTACAATAACTGTTCAAACCTAAAAGGCGGGGCGGGTTTATTTAAGTTATCTGTTGCCAGCAAAAATTGTTGGTAAAACCCGCCCCTACGGCAATCAAATTATAGGCGAAGTCCACCACTTTTCTTGTTGTACGAGGGTGTGGACTTGCCAATTTGGAGCTGAAGTGGGATAATCGACGCGGTAGTGACCGCGGCGACTTTCGTTGCGGAATGCGGCACTTTTGAGAATTAAGTAGGCCAGATCGATTGACCTCTCCCCGCCCTAAAGGGTCGGGGATTCTAAGCTGATGCTACGAGGGAGGCTAAAGCCATCCCTCTGGGCTTTAAAGCTTTGGTTTCCCAGATTTTTAATCTGGTAGGCACGGTCAATAATGCCCTACAGACCTTGACTAGGACAAGTCCTAATTGTGTCTCTACTTTTCTTAAAATATTTGCTGCACCATTCAAATCAGCGTTAATGAGTTTCCCGGTTCTAGTCAGATACATACCGCGCTTAACTCGTTTTCCACTCGGTTTCCACCCTATCTCCTTCGGAGACGCTTCGCGAACAGGTTTGGCGCCGAAAGTAGGCAGAAAATCACCATCTAGAAAACTAGCTTTACTCGTGTAGGATTCTTCGGTTTCAACAAACTTAATCCCGTGATACTCGCACAGTTGTTTGATTCGTTCTTTAAGTTTTGCAGTTGGTATCTGCACAAATGATTGAGTTGTTTTACCTAACTGTGCTTCTTGTCGTTGTCCTTGGTTCCATCCAAAGACTACTACTCCTATCTGATGTTCAATACAGTGATTGATAACTAATCGCGCTGCTTTATTTACAGCATCACGCATTTGTCGGTTACGCTTCTCAGTGATGTGGGCTAATTGGTCATCCCAGTAGCCTTGTGGTTTACCTTCTTTAAGAGTGCTAACCCTCTTGTTGTACCACTGGTTAAGACTTTTAACCTTACGTCCATCAACGATAAAGCTAGTACCAATATTAGATACACAACTCAAAAAAATTATCAATAGCATGGTCAATTTTCAAAGCGTATTTTGAGTTTAATTTAAGTATTCTTGCTGGCTTTTGCTGGTAGACAAACTCAGCGTAAACCCACTGATTTTTGGGTATTATACGTAGTTATTTTATCTCCGCCAAATCTAGATTATATGACATTGTAATCAAGAAAGTATCAAGTTTAAACCAGCGCTTAACTGTATTCCCTAATGGTACTTTAATATTATCCCCAACAAGCTTTAATGCTTGTTTTGGATATGTTACCAACGCCTACCCACCTTTGCGGTAGTTAGGCAATCTTGGCTTAAAGTGTAGTTCACCATTGCTGTATTTCTTATCTAGTTCTTTGAATGACTTGAATGATTCAAAGACAGACCTTAATATTTGTTGTGCAGCTTGGGAATGCAACACCTGATAATGCTTATTATTCTTGTATTCTTTCTCTAAGTCATACTTGCCAATAAGCTTACCAGTTTTGAATTACAACTGACGAGCATAATATATCCCACAATTGCTTAATTTATGGTATTCACAGCAAATCAACTCAAGAATTGCTTTTAAATCGGCGTCTGGATTAATCAAATTTTGTTGGCATACGTACAACTTGCCATCACCTCCTTTATATGATATAACCTGATATTTACGTATAGTGTAATTATTTTTACATAAAATACATAAATAGTGAGCAAAAGAAAGAAAAACTAACTCTAACTGTTACACCCACAGTTAAAAAATGGTTAAAAGAACAAAAGAAAATATTAGGTGCAACAAGTATGTCGGATGTTTTAGAAAAGTTAGCTAGACAAGCAGCTCTTATGCCTGCAACTAGCTTTTATCCCCGGTCTTTTGACACGGGGCTTTCAGCATATCCTTTGTAAGTTTATCCCCAAGTCCGCAATACTCGGTCGGCGTCTGGTAACGACAATTCAACTGTTTGATCTGGCTGTAAATTTAGCAGCGTTTATGATTCCAACTGTTGGTTGAGCATCTCTTGCCAAATGCTTCAGGATTTGTAATTTTACATCGATTGCTCTACCTACCTTGTAGAGTTTTATCTTTTGATTCTTTTATTCATCAGAAAATGTGGGTGGAAACCCCGTGCTCAAGCAGGGCTTTAGATTTAATGCGCTATAATGTGAGAAATGACGCAAAAGGCTTTCCGATACCGTTTTTACCCAACTGCCGAGCAAGAAGAACTGCTTCGCAGGACTTTGGGTTGTACTCGGTTGGTTGACAACCGTGCTTTGGCTTTTAGAACTCAAGCATGGTATGAGCAACAAGAGCGAGTAGGGTACAAGGAAACTTCTGCAATCCTCACCAGTTGGAAGCAACAGGACGATCTCTCGTTTCTTAACGATGTGAGTTGTGTTCCACTTCAACAGTGTTTGAGACATCTGCAAACCGCTTTCACCAACTTCTTTGCTGGTCGGGCTAAATACCCAACCTTCAAAAAGAAGCTTTCATCGTGGCAGTGCCGAATTCACCAAGTCTGCATTTCGATTCAAAGACGGGCAAGTGTTTCTTGCGAAATGTTCTGAACCGTTGCCGATTCGGTGGAGTCGCAGCCTGCCGCACAATGGCAACGCCCGTCTACCATCACAGTTAAACTGACTCCAGCAGGGAAGTGGTTTATCAGTTTGTTGGTGGACGTGGAAATTGCGCCATTGCCGATTACTCCTAACAAAATTGGGATTGATTTGGGCATCAACAGCTTGATTGCCTTGAGTCCGGGTGACAAGGTGTCCAATCCAAAGACTTTTCGGAGAAAACACCATAAGCTTCGCAAAGCTCAAAAGGCTTTGGCACGAAAGGAAAAGGGTTCCAATAACCGATACAAAGCTCGGTTGGAGGTAGCTCGGATCCATGCTGAAATTGCTGATGCGAGAAAAGATTTTCTTCACAAGTTGACAACTCAATTGGTGAGTGAAAACCAAACGATCGCCATTGAAGATTTGGCTGTGAAGAACATGGTGAAAAACTCTAAATTGGCTCAATCCATTTCGGATGCCAGTTGGGGTGAATTGGTACGGCAGCTTGAATACAAGTGTGAGTGGTAAGGCGCTTGAACTGGTCAAAATAGACCGATGGTTCCCGTCTTCTAAGCGATGTAGTCAGTGTGGGCAAATCGTTGAAAAAATGCCACTCAATATTCGTGATTGGGATTGTCCTCACTGTGGCTCTCACCACGATCGTGATGTCAATGCTGCTGTAAACGTCAATGCTGCTGGGCTAGCAGTGTCAGTCTGTGGAGCGACCCTAAGACCCGAACAGAGTAAATCTGTGAAGGCTGGTGCATTGAAGCAGAAACCCAAATCGTGAGGAAAGGGAATCACCGTGCCTAAAGGCACGGTGAGGATGTCAAAATACTCTGCCAGTGACACAAGAGGGTTAATTAAGTTTATCTGTAAAAATTCCCACTACAACTACAGTAGTGGGAATTTTGAGGATTTAGCTGTTTACTATCTAGCTGGACTTAAGCCAGAAGAACCTAGAAACCGGGTTTCTTGCTGCTATCTCGATTTTTCATAGAAACCCGGTTTCTTTGCCTAAGTCCCGATCTAGCTGGAAGTGCGACGGGCAAGCGGCGGGTGGATAATTTTTTCCATTACCCATTACCCTCGTGACCCAGGCGGTCGCCTGGGAATGCCATTACCCATTACCGATAGACACCGTTATTAATCCGATCGTCTCCTTCGACCAAGGATGTCTCGACATCAGTGACGGTAAATTCATCCAGGTTGGCTTGCAGCAGTTGTTTTTGGCGATCGCTGAGTCCGGGAATCTCCAGCACGTCTTCTACCTTTTTGTAGGGAGCATTTTCGACAATTTTCGCCGCCAGGTTGGGGAACATCCCTGGCAGCTTCCTAAAGGCTCGCACGTTCGTGTTGTTCAAGTCTATTTTGTAGCCCATCTCGCCTAACTTTTCGTCCACCTTGTTCCGCAGTACCTCGGCTGCTAAAACAGGAGTTGGGCGAAATGCGATATCGCTCAAAGATGCTGCCATTGCCGCTTGGGTCTGACCCAGCCATCCCAGGCATCCTACGACCAAAGCAAGTATTGTTAACAAACGTAACAATCGTTTCATAAATCAGTACCTCCCTCAAAGATGGGTCTTTTGCCCACACACAGCATGTATCAAAGATTATTGACATCCTCCAACACTAAATCGAAGATTATAGTGTTGGCTTCCTTACCTCGCGATAAGGCATTCCTAGTTACTTCCCTTACGGGTTTTTTGCCACTTATCTAGAGCAGCCCTATGACTTACTCCCCGACAGATCGACTGCATAGGCGTTTTGATTCCCCAGAGTCCCTGGGTACAACGAGGCGTTTTTTTGTATTATTCATGATGCGACTGCACCAGTTCTTTGCTTTCGTGGAGGTGTAGGCTTCCCCAAAGCGGTGGATGCTCTCGGAGTATAAGCCTACCTTTCACTCAAACAGAGCTTGGAAGAACATTCCTGTACAACAATTGATGTGCCAATTGTAGACTGCTGCCGCCTTATATCCCGCCACTAAATCAGAGATTACAGTGGGGGACTTACAGCGGAAAAGTTAAACGCATTACCGCTTTGCCCATGCTCGATTATTCCAGACAGAGGGTTTGGGATCAAGCCATGTCACTGAAGTTGCCTTTGCAATAGAGCCTCCAGATCCACAAAAGTTCCGGCATAGGTGACGGTCGGGCTATCGTAGCCTTTCAGATGCACCGTGTGTTGCTGGAAACCAGCTTGCTCTATCCCCAAAGGCAAGAGATATTCGTAAGTTGCTTCGCCGAAAGCGACATCGAGGCGCAGTTCTTTGGTAGAGGATTCTAAGCGAAAGGCAGCATTCACCGTATCGCCCAGAGCGGTGTAGTCTGGGCGATCCCCACTGCCGGTATTGCCTACCATGGCATACCCTGTATTGATCCCGGCTCCTATTCGCAACGGGAAGGGTAAGGGGTATTGCATATTAAGCTCGCGGGTCATTTTATACAGATCGTTCAACGCCCCACACACCTGAGCGATCTCGCTGGTAGTGACTTTTTGGCTGCCATGAAACCAAACTGCCATCACCGCATCGCCGATATATTTGTCCACCCAGCTGCCGTATTTGCGAATAATGCTGCCGGAATGACGAAACCAGGTGCCGATGACTTCTGAGAGGATCTTTTCATCGAGTTGCCTGGTTAAAACGGTAAAGTCGCGAATGTCAACCACCATGACCGAGATTAGACGGCGCACGTGTAACGCAGAAGTCGCCGTTAAATCGTCTGAGATCAAGTTACCAGTCGAGAAAGGCTGGTGCATCCCGCCAGGGCAGAAAAACTCCAGTTCGGTCTGACCGAACGTGAGGCGATCGCCGTGTCGTAACGTTACGGGTACGCTGACTCGTCGTCCGTTGACAAACGAGCCGTTACGACTGCCGAGATCGATTAAATAAAATTCTCCCGTTTCCATGCACTGCAACATGGCATGGTTCCGAGAAATCCAGCGGTCTGTGATTACGAAGTTGTTGTCATCACTCCGACCAATAGTCCAGCAATGACTGCCCACTAATGGAAGGTAGCGATTTCCGGATTCGGTCCGCAGTAACAGATAAGGAGTGGAAGTGGGTTGCAATGTCACCACCGACTGAAAAGCCACCTAGAGTCAGCCAGAGTTTTTAACCTTGTTTGACAATCTCGGCTACAGCCGAGGGATTTTTGGGGCTGCGCGTCACCTTTTGGCCAACAGATAACGAGTCTTCGACCAGATGGGTAATGCTCGCCCATTCCTTTTAGATTCCCGCGTGCCCTCAAGTACTCGTTGGAGTCTAACCTGCAAAAGGGATGCCTGCTTAGCCAAGATCGCTTACTACAGTTCCCGATCGCTGTTTTTTCCAGCATAAAAAAATAGCACTTCAGGCACTCGAGCTGCTGGGAATACAGGCAAGGTGAACTGCTCGCTTAGGCGGCTCTTGCAGCCAGCCAAAACAGGCTATCCACCATAATTGTACTCAAGACTGCTCCACTGAACGCCCACCAGTGTAACTGCCCGCAGCGCAACGGTAAAGTCCCCACAATTAGGAGAATTACAGCCAGTGCTGCTGCTGATGCGATCCCCCAGGGAGTCTGGACTTGTGCCAGCGCTTGTTGCAATATCGGTGTCGCTAATTCCGGTTCTACCCGCATCAACTGCCGCCAAAAAGGAATCAAATCCACTATGTAAAAATACAGATCCGTCACCGCCGTGCCAAACAACGAACCGATATAAAACCAATTTCCCATCTGCCCCCAACGACGACTCAAGCATACTAAAGCAAACGGTAATCCGATCGCCTCCACCGGCAAGTGAATTAGGGGTTCCCAGCGCCACCAACCCCAATAAATCGACCCCGCTAACCAACTCCAGGTGAAACCCACCAGTAAATCTCCCCAAATATGGGTTTCCTTGCGCCTCCACAGCACCACAGCCAGACCTAACCAGCCAATTGTTAAAACCAAACTCAACCACGGCAGCAGCCTTACTAAGGGCGCTTGGATAAACACCGGCACTGAAACCAGAAACGATGCCGCCGCGAAGGTTAACCAGGCTTTCTGCGAGCCAATCCGCCACCGGGTGGTAGATTTGATCGCCTTTGGCGGCGTTGAAGCGATCGCGGTAGGAACGGGGGTGTAGGCAGACAAGGTATTGTTTAACAACGTATTTTTAATTTTTGTTACTTTAGTTAATTTTATTTAAGATATCACAAAAAATATCCCCCAGGGGGGCATTGTTAATCTTATCTTAGTTGGACGAGACTGTCATGGGGCTTTTTGATTGAGAGAGGGGAGACAAGGAAAACAAAGAAGATATCCCATTCCCGATACCCGATGCCCCATGCCCCATTAGCAGAAAAACTATGTCTTTATCAAGAAATCAACTACTGACGTTCGCAAGTATGGGAGTGACTAGCGCCATTCTGGCGTTGCCCATCAAAGCTATTAGCACGCAACTGGCACAGGCGACTGCACCGGCGTCAGTCGCGGGTGACGTTGCTCAGGTAAATATATTTCAGGCAATTATTTTAGGGGCAGTGCAGGGATTGACCGAGTTTTTGCCCATCAGCAGCACGGCGCATTTAAAAGTCGTGCCGGTAGCATTGGGGTGGGGAGATCCGGGGGTTGCCTTTACAGCTGTAATTCAGCTGGGGAGCATCGCCGCCGTGCTGTGGTACTTCTGGCGGGATATCACGAATATTACCTTGGGAGCGATCGCGGCAATTTCCCGTCAGGATTATCAAGATAACGACTTCCGCATGGCAGTAGGAATTGCTCTGGGAACCATACCGATTGTCTTTTTCGGACTGCTGATTAAGAAATTTATTCCCGATTTTGATAACTCGCCCCTCCGGAGTATGGCAGCGATCGCAACTGCATCGATTGTCATGTCACTATTGCTGGGAGTAGCAGAAAAACTGGGAACTCGCAAGCGCGATTTTAACAAGCTAGGCGTCAAAGATGGCGTATTAATGGGGTTAGCCCAGGCAATGGCGTTAATTCCCGGCGTTTCTCGTTCCGGTTCCACCCTCACCGCTGGATTATTTATGAGTTTGAAGCGCGAAACAGCAGCGAGGTTCTCATTTTTACTCGGACTTCCAGCAATTACCCTAGCTGGATTAGTCGAGTTTAAAGGCGTGCTAGAAACAGGATTTGCCGGTATCGGAGCAATTCCCCTGCTTGTTGGGGTAATTTCTGCGGCAGTATTTTCCTATCTTTCCATCGCGTGGTTGTTGCGTTTTTTACAAACACAGAGTACGTTTGTGTTTATCGCGTACCGATTGGTGTTTGGGGTGGTAATTTTGGCAGCGATCGCCGCAGGATTGTTGCAAAATATCTAATAGGCGGTTAATTGTTCATCGCTACAGCTAATAGCAATGAACAATTAACAATTAGCAACGAGCAATTAGCAATGAGCGAGACTGCAATTCGTCCAGCTTTAATTACCAGGGTGCTGCCCAATTCTATCGGTGCTGAGATTGGGTTTGAAGTCGGCGATCGCTTAGTTGCCATCAACGGCAAAAAACCCCGCGATCTGATCGATTATAAATTCCTATGTTCCGATGAAATACTGGAATTGGAAGTATTAGACGCCGCTGGCAAAACCCATAAAATTGAAATCGAAAAAGACTGGGACGATGATTTAGGTATAGAATTTGAAACCGCCCTCTTTGACGGTTTAATTCAGTGCAATAACCGCTGTCCGTTTTGCTTCATCGATCAACAACCACCGGGGAAACGAGAATCTCTCTATCTTAAGGACGATGACTATCGCCTCAGTTTCCTGTATGGGTCGTATTTAACCTTAACCAATCTTACCCAAAGAGAATGGGAACGCATCGCACAAATGCGCCTATCTCCCCTCTACGTATCCGTCCACGCAACGGAACCAGAAATACGCATTCGCCTGCTAAAAAATCCCCGCGCTGGACAAATTTTAGAGCAGATTAAGTGGTTTCAAGAAAGGCGTTTGCAAATTCACGCCCAAGTAGTTGTTTGTCCCGGCATTAACGACGGCATACACTTAGAAAGAACCTTACTAGATTTAGCCCAATTTCACACAGGAGATGTCCCCGCAGTAGCATCTGTAGCAGTAGTTCCAGTAGGGTTAACTCGGTTTCGTCCATCAGAAGACGAATTAACCGCCGTAACTCCGGAAAAAGCCCAAGAAGTTATTGCCCAAGTCCAAAAAATTCAACAATTATTGCAACAGGAAAGAAATATACAAACTGCAAAACCAAGACATAAAAGTAAACTGCTTAATCGAAAATCAGATCCCCCCCTGCCCCCCCTTAATAAGGGGGGAACTCAAAATCAAAAGTCCCAGTGTATTTGGTTAGCAGACGAATGGTTTTTAATCGCCGGACAGGAATTGCCTCCCGAATCTCACTACGAAAATTATCCCCAAATAGACAACGGCGTCGGTTCAATTCGCCTATTTTTGAGACAGTTTGAAGAGGCAGCAAAACGCCTACCAAAGCAAGTTTCCCCGCCGCGAAAATTGACCTGGGTAGTCGGTAATGCGGTTGAATTGGCATTTCAACCGATTCTGCAAAGACTTAATGGAGTAGAAGGATTAGAAATAAATATGGTCGCCCTTTGTAGCGACTATTGGGGACAGCAAATAACAGTGACTGGTTTGTTGACGGGACAGGATTTGCTCGCAGGTTTACAAGGGCGGGAATTAGGGGATGCAATTCTGTTACCTTCCCTGATGCTGAAGCATGGAGATTCTCGCTTTTTGGATGATATGACAGTTGAAGAACTTGCCGATAAATTGGGGATAAAAATTGTGCCGGTAAGTGGCGTTAAAGGGTTGATTGATGCGTGTAGAGACCACTCCCCCGAGCCCCCACTACTGCAAGGAGAGGGGGGACAAGATCTGTAACAAGTAGGGTGCGTTAGCGTCAGCGTAACGCACCGCCAAAGATGGTGCGTTACTACATTTTAAACAATTTATAGGCCAAAGATGGTGCGTTACACTGCGTTAACGCACCCTACATTTTTAAACAATTTATAGCCAAAGATGGTGCGTTATACCAAATCCGGGTTAACGACCCCCTTTATTCTTACAGACCGCGCAGGCGGTCTTTGTTTGTTTAGGCGCGACTTTAGTCGTTCGCCATAAAGGGGGTAATGAAAGCGGATTTAGTATTACACTGTGTTAACGCCACCTACATTTTTAAATAATTTCTAGCCAAAGATGGTGCGTTACACTACGTTAACGCCACCTACATTTTTAAACAATTTCTAGCCAAAGATGGTGCGTTACACTACGTTAACGCACCCTACATTTTTAAACAATTTCTAGTTCTAAGTTCTGGTTTTGTAAGAAGTTATAAGTGTCGTGGTCGGTGATATTTGTGTCGCTGAGTTCTAGGTTGTAGAAATCCACAAATTCACCATCGAAATAAGGGCCAGCGTGCCAGGTTCCTACTTCTAATTTAATAAAACAATTGCCAGGAATCCGAAAAGCGGATATTTCTTCTAATTTAGGTGCGGGTGCTTCACTTGGTGGGGCGACTGCGATTAACCATTCTTTGCCTTCGAGGGAACCTAAACATTGAGTGCATTTGACGTGGCGAGTAATTTTGTGAAATTTACGCCCTCTTTCGGTAAGACGCATGATGTAGAAGCGGGGAATACCGTTGTTGAGTAAGAGTTGAGCATCAGTTGAATCGTAATGTTTGCCGTCGGATGAGGCGTAGATAACTTGACCGTAAGGTTGAAAGTTTTCTGGTGAGATTAATTGGGCGGGTAATTGTTTTAGCAATCTGGTTTCGCTCATGGGGTGACTCTGATTTTTTGTGTAGGGTGTTATGAGAATTAGGATAGGGGAAATGGGGTGCGATCGCTTGCTATCCATCAAGCTGTTGGATGGGGTGGGGTGAATGCGATCGCCTTGCCAGGGACTATTGTTATGATTCCTGTTAGTTATAATCCAGTCAATCACGAATAAGCTTTGTATTATCAATAAGCCAACTGGCACTTGCAGCATCCCACACAAGCAAGAGTCGTCGAGACTCAGATGCCACCTTTCCAGATTTGGAGTATTGCAACCGAATATTTACAGTAGCAGTATCGTTTCTGACTTCTACATTCGTAACTTCCTCAAGATTTACTTGGCTAACAGTTTCCCACCATTCTACATACGATCTGTAACCATCGCGGAAAACTGTTTTATTATTTTGGAAACTGGAAGACAACTTATTCCATGCAGCTTGATACTGACGGTTATTAATATTTGAATATTGCTCTCGCACAACTTGCTCCGGTGATGGTCTAGAAATATCATTCCTACTTGTGTTATTGGCTTGGTTGCTGTTTACAGGCGATATTGTGCTTGACTGAGAAGGTGAAGAAAATGGGGATTGCGTAGAAGACGGATTGATTGGGCTTGTTATTTGTTCCGATGCTAGTTGAGGCTGTCTGTTAAGGGAAAGACCAACAATTACCGATGCACCGATCAAACTACCTAAGATCAAACTGGCAATAATAATCGCTTTTTGCCCAATTCCTGTATCTAAGGTCGAAGCAATAGGCGGAACTGTTTGAGCAGATTTTTGCGTAGGTGGTGGAGATACAATCGGTGGATGTTGAGCAGGTATGGTAGGAGGAATAGGACTCGAAACAGACTGCAAAGCATCTAGCATGGCTCGTGCAGTCGGATAGCGATCGCGCGGATGAGACTCAATTGCCTTGTCCAGTACATCTGCCAGATTAGGACTAACATTCAAAGCATAGCGACGCCACAAAATGTTTCCTGTACCCGGATCTATATCTAATGCTTGGGGCATTTTCCCAGTCAGCAAATAAATTGCAGTCAGCGCCAAACTGTATAAATCGCTAGAATAAACTGGTCTTCCTGCTGCCTGCTCGCTAGGCATAAAACCGGGTGTGCCAATTACAATTGAACTTGTGTTATTTCCCTGAGCATTTACCACTGTACCCATTGTTTCTTTAACCGCCCCGAAATCAATCAAAACCGGCTTACCATCCCGTTGTCGCACAATAATATTGTCTGGCTTGATATCTCGATGCACCATGGGTTTGCTATGGACATAATCCAGCACTAGCAACAGAGTCATCAAAATATCTCTGACGGCACTTTCACTCAATAGTCCTTGCTGTTTCAGTTTATTGGTTAGCGTCTCGCCTTTAATCCACTCTTGAACCAAATAGAATTGCCCATTGACTGAGAAATAAGCATACAGTTTGGGAATTTGATTGCTACCTTCACCCAGTTCCTCTAAAATCGCAGCTTCGCGCTGAAACCGCTCTTGCACCAGCTGGTAAATCTGAGGATTGTTGGTAATCGGTTTAAGTTGCTTAATTACGCAGCGGCGTCCAGACGGCATGTGAGTATCTTCTGCCAAAAAGGTTTCACCAAATCCACCACTGCTCAATCCCCGGATCGGGCGATAGCGGTTGTTTAATAATGTCTGTGTCATGGGCTTTAACAGGCTGATTTCTCTACTTGCAGAATAACACTAACGCCATGACCAACTAAGGCGAGCGTTTATGCGACGCATCCCGCCCCCACCCCACTCTACCAATCAAGCGCGATCGCTCACCTTCGCCATTGATTCAGCCAGCGTACTTGTCCCACCCAGTCAGAAGCTTGCGTCTCTGATAACAAACGATCCAAAGCAGAAATTAACTCAGAAAGTGTCCAACTATTTTGGGCAGCCAGGATAATACCGCCATGTTGGGAATAAAGTTCAGCTAATACTAAAAAATCGCGAATATTGAAAGTAAAAATACACCGTCCTTGCGCTGTCGCCCCTAACAACTGCATCTCATCGCTGGCATCCAAGGGCATCCAATCAGTTGGTGTGCGAGTGACATCGTGACCGCGAGAAACTAAAGCTTGATGCAGCGCTTTAATAGATGTATCGGCATCCAGGTGCAACTTTGGACTAGACATTGGCTGCTTCCAAAGTTTGCTCAGATGCGATCGCTTCGTCTATTTCCTCTCTATGAGCAGCATAAAATGCCAGCGATTCATTCACCTGTTTCTCAGTAATCCCATACTCAAGAGCAATTTGATTCGACGATAAACCCCATTTTTGGGAAGCAACTACAACAACTTGCACCCGCAAACGAGTTCCCCGCAGCACTGGTACTAACTGACCGCTAGCACCGCGATAATATGTAATCTCCGGAAATCTCGCTTCATCGAATTGCTGGCTTAATTGACCTACTTTTTCCGCTACAGCCCACAGAATAAACTCATCTATAGAAATGCCTTGTTGCGTGGCATATTCTTGTACTTTTTGCTTTAACTGAATCGGTAAATTTAAGGAATAGCCTGCCATTTATGTTTAACCTGCCAATATCCAGGTACATCTTATGCTAGATCGCCTCCCATTAAAAAAGCCCGCGCAGGCGGGCTTCGTTTGTCTAGCCCCAGGTTTCAACCTGGGGGGATTGGGGCATTGGGCGATTAATGCGAGCGATTATGGGTGACCAGGGGCTCGAACCCTGAACCAGCGGATTAAGAGTCCGATGCTCTACCATTGAGCTAGTCACCCGCCGCGGATCGCTATCATAACAGATTTCGCTTGAGCTAAGATACTATCCGACAGATTTTCTTAAACTGTCCAATTCAGAACCTGATGGTTCGACGCCCAAACCCTGTCCCCACAAGCTAAAAACTTCCGCTCCTTGATAATTTCGTACAGGTTAACGTCCCTCTCCAGCAAGCAAGCATGACCGCTATGGGGTAGCACCACCATTTCAGCGTTGGGTAAAACCTTGACAAGATGCTCAGCTTCTGATAAAGAAGGCAACAACCGATCCGCAGCACCGGCAAGCACGAGTACGGGTTGGTTGATGCGACGCAATTGGTTATCGTCAACGTCGAATTCTTTCAATAAAGATAACCGCCAGACGGCGGTTTTTTGGGGAACCATTTGTACGGCGTCCATCAGCGCTTGGCGATCGCGCGGTGCTATCCTTTCCAAATTGGCTAATACCGGCAACCCGATCAACGAACCGAAGTGATAAAAGCATTCCGGTACAATTCGAGTCAGGGGGATGCCAAAATACATCCAAGGGCGGCGACTGATAGAAGACGCTGGGTTAACCAAAATCACCCGTTCAAACAGCTTAGGCGCGCGGATTGCTACTTTGATTGCCAAGCAAGCCCCAAACGACTCGCCGCATAGATAAACTGACCTTTGGGGGTCTTTTCCAACTTCGGCTTCAATCAAGGCAATTACTTGGTCTGCCAGTACATCCCAGCTGGTCAAGTCATCCGGCGGAATTGCCAAACAGCGGATATCAAAACCTTTTTCTAAACCGGCGGTTTGCGATCGCAGCAACTGACCCGTACCATCCATTCCTGGTAAAAAAACGAACAGGGGATACTCTGGTTTGAGCGATTTGGGCGTCAGGAAGCAGGGATGACTTTTAATCTCTGGCATCGTTCAATTTTGGATTTTGGATGAAAGGGTTTCCGCTTAATAGCATCCTCGATCAAGCAGTTGACCAATTTCAGTCTGACAATGTTGGGTAATTTGTGCAACGACTGCTTTCGCCTGTTTGCCGTGGTATTTTTCTCGTTCTTGCTGAGTTATCCAACAAGGGCGACCAATCAGCACGTTGACGCGGCGATATATTACCAGAGGATGCCATCCGGGTTGGTCGAATAGGGGTTCGGCGGGGTCAAACAAACTCAACAGCTTCAGGGGAAATGCGGAATTGACGGTTTCTTCGACTGAAGCGATCGCTACCGGCAAAATCGCCAATTCTTTTACAGGCGATCGCAACGCTAAATGAGCAAATCCCTTGTGGAACTTCTGCATTTGGTCAGCTTGAGTTAATTTCACCATCGGTTTTCCACCCTCCGGAAACACCCCGACCATTTGCTGCGCCTGCAACAGTTGAGTCGCCTGGTTAAAAAACCGCTGCTGTCCTTGTCCTGGTTCATCTAAGGGAAAGCACCCCAAGCGCTTGACAAATTCCCGCAAAATCGGCACTTGACTCATGTAGTGATGGCAAGCAAAACGAATCGGTTGCCCCACAGACGCCATCAGTACCGGCGCATCCATAAAGCTGCGGTGATTGCTGACCACCAGCACCGCAGAAGCTTCCGGGATGCGATCCTGATGGTGGAGAAACAACCGCGTGCCGGTAGCAGCGAGAAACGATTGAGAAATCAACAGTGGACTATAAGAAAACATGGGTTGACAAAATCGACAGCAAAAGTTTTTGCAAACATACCTAAACTTTTGTTAACTTTAAACTACTTGACTTGACAAATACCCCTAGATAGAGAAACTTTTCCTTTTTGGCTTTGCCGAAATTGCCACCAGGGTTATATTGTACCGATCCCAGGGGATGTAAATTCCAGGCCGCGATTTATTTTGCATTTTTTCCACGGTCGGGTAGCCGTCGCAGTATGTTAAATAGTATATTTTTATACCAGATTCTAATGGCATGAGGTGCAGCAAGTTAAAAGAATAAACAATAAAATAAGGGAATGATGACACTCATGTATGATTAAAAACAGTTTCGCCGGTTAGATTTTCATTTGTCCATGAATTATACAGATAAAAATAAAAACGCATTTGCTCTGACAACGCCTCTATACTACGTAAACGATTTACCCCATATTGGCAGCGCTTATACAACGATCGCAGCGGATATAGTGGCGCGGTTTCAACGACTGCAAGGGCGCGATGTGCTGTTAATTACCGGAACTGACGAACACGGGTTGAAAATTCAACAGGCGGCGCAAGGGCGGGGACTCACCCCCCAGCAACACTGCGATGAAATTGCCGCAGGGTTTGAGGCTTTGTGGCCTAAGCTAAATATTCAGTATGACCGTTTTAGCCGCACCACGGCTCCTCGCCATCACAATATTGTGAAAGAATTTTTTGGGCGCGTATGGGATCGGGAGGATATTTACTTAGGGCAGCAAAAAGGCTTCTACTGCGTAGCCTGCGAAGAGTTTAAAGAAGAACGGGAACTTTTGCCAGAAGGATTTTGCCCCCTGCACCCAACTAAAAAAACTGAATGGCGGGACGAGCAAAATTACTTCTTCCGACTTTCTAAGTACCAAACCCAACTGGAAAAACTATATCAAGAGCGTCCCGACTTTCTGCAACCAGAAAGCCGCCGCAATGAAGTATTGAACTTTATGAGCCAAGGGCTGCAAGATTTTTCCATTTCCCGGGTAAACTTTGATTGGGGTTTCCCCGTGCCGGTTGACCCCAACCATATCCTTTATGTCTGGTTTGACGCTTTATTGGGTTACGTGACTGCTTTACTCGATCCGGAAGATGAACCAACTCTCGAAAATGCTTTATCTAAATGGTGGCCGATCAATTTACACCTGATCGGCAAAGATATTTTACGCTTCCATGCCCTCTACTGGCCTGCTATGCTCATGTCTGCCGGTCTGCCATTGCCCGGTCGAGTCTTTGTTCATGGCTTTTTGACCAAAGATGGACGGAAAATGAGCAAAAGTTTGGGTAACACCATCGATCCGGTGGCGTTGGTTAACCGCTATGGTGCTGATGCGGTACGTTATTACTTCATCAAAGAAATTGAATTTGGTCGGGACGGAGATTTTAACGAAACTCGGTTTGTTGATATCCTCAATGCCGACTTAGCAGACAATTTGGGAAATTTGCTCAATCGGACTTTATCAATGACGCACAAATATTGCGGCGGAAAGGTTCCCAACCTCTCTGGTGATGATATTCCGGCAGAAAATGGGTTAAAAGCGATGGGGATAACCCTGGGAGAGCAAGTGGCGCAAGCATACGAAGCACTTGCGTTCAGCGACGCCACAGCAGCCATTTTAGCCCTACTTCGTGCCGGGAACAAGTATATCGACGAGCAAGCGCCCTGGACGCTTTACAAGCAAAAACAGCAAGCAGCAGTCGAGCAAGTATTGTACTCGGTTCTAGAATCGGTGCGGCTGGCGGCATATCTCCTGTCGCCCATCGTACCCAATATCGCCAATGACATTTATCAACAATTAAGTTTCGATATCAACTTGGATGACAAAACGCAAATAGCTGTTGCAGCCAGCTTCGCTACCCATGCTAAATGGGGTATATTAACTGGCGGTCAGACATTAAACAAACCCCGCCCCGTGTTTGGGCGTCTGGAACTAGCACCAACAGGTGCGTAATCTGATTCAAGTCCCTACCATCGGTAGATGCTGAAAATGCAACAATCGATAGGATTAATTGATTGATTTGATAAAAAACGAGGAATAACAACCATGTTGAATAATTTGGAAAGAGACTCGGTATTCACGCCAGAACAGGTTTTGGAAAATCGAGGTCGCGTCGCCATTTTTATCGATGGCTCTAATTTATTTTATGCCGCCCTGCAACTAGGCATAGAAATCGATTATACAAAGTTGCTGGTTCGCTTAACTGCCGGATCGCGACTGCTGCGTTCGTTTTTCTATACGGGTGTTGACCGCACTAATGAAAAGCAACAGGGTTTTTTATTGTGGATGCGGCGCAACGGGTATAGAGTAATTGCCAAAGATTTGGTGCAATTACCCGATGGTTCTAAAAAAGCCAATTTGGATGTAGAAATTGCCGTGGATATGATGGCTTTAGTAGGGTCATACGATACGGCTGTTTTGGTTAGCGGCGATGGCGATCTTGCCTATGCAGTCGATGCGGTTAGCTATCGCGGCGTCCGCGTCGAAGTGGTAAGTTTGCGATCGATGACAAGCGATAGTTTGATCAACGTATCAGACCGCTATATTGACCTGGAACAGATTAAGGATGATATCCAAAAAACTCCCCGTCATGGCGGATATACCTATCGTCCCCTGTCTGGAATTGGCTTGATGGATGACCACAAAGATAGCGATTATAAAGAATGAAAAATCGACGAGGTTAAAAGATGAAGGATGAAGCAGGAAAGTTAAATTTATACTTTCTTCTTCATGCTTCAAACTGTCGGTTTTTTATCATAAAAATAATCTCAGCGGCTATCAAATAAATTTTTTTATTGGTAATTGGTAATTGGTAATTGGTAATTGGTAATTGCCCCTACAGGTCGTAGCTTGTAGGTTGGGTTTCGTACCTCAACCCAATGTATTAGTCTTGGGTTGTTGGGTTTCTACAAACTAAATCAGGACTTACGCAAAGAAACTGGGTTTCTCTGAAAAAAAGAAACCCGGTTTCTTGGTTCATCCTGCATCAAATTAATAGGACTTACCCCAAGAAACCGGGTTTCTACAAATAAACCCGGTTTCTTGGTTCATCCTGCGTCAAATAAATGTAAATTTTTGTAACAAATTTCTCCAATAAATCCCAAAATTATCCTTCTTGCGGTGAGGAAAATAAGGGTATAGTGTCGGTGACGGCATCTATCCCAGAGGCGCTGTTATCCGCTTATTGGAGTGTAAGCATGAAAACCTTACTGCACGTCGCATTCCACGGGATTTTTTGGTTGTGGAATCTCACGTTTCTTTTAGTTGTTTATGTAGGGATATTGCCTTTTATTGGCATTCCCTTGGCAAAAGCAACTTTTGCGGGGGAGATCGAACGGGAATTTTTAATTACGCTAGTTGGGTTAATTGCAGTACCAACAATTTGCACTTTGAGCGGTTGGATGCAATTTCGCAAACGTCCTTTAGAGTTAATGCGTCTATTTTATGGCGTAGAGGCTCCTTTTTTTCTCCTTTGTATTGTCCGTTTATTCGTGCTGCGGGAACTTACCCCAGCAAGTAATCTGATTGTAGGCACGGTAATTATTTGCATTTTTGCCTTTGTTGTAGAACTACTTTGGGGATATTTGGGAAAAGAAAACGATCTGTATTTGCGTTTTTACCGATCGCGGATCGCAATTATTCTGTTACCTTGGGCGCAATTAGCAGCACATAGCTTGATGCTTTTTGTGGGGTTATATGTGGGAGTTTTGCTGCTGTTTTATGCAGTACCTGCGGCAAGTGTTTTGCTGGCGGCGTTCTTTTCTTTTCGATGGTTAGAAGCGTTTTGGTGGCAATTGACTCATTATTTCTGGTCAGCACTTTGGACGATACCCACTTTCACAATTCTTTTTGCTGTAAGCGCTAGTTTGTTTTTGGCAATGCCTTCTGGTTTGGCAGCATTATACGTTCATTCAGGACAGCGCATTTTACGCGCTTTTGCTGCTCAAAACGGAGGCAACAAAACAGCACAAATATTTTTAGGTGTAGTAGCAATTTGGATGCTGCTGTTTATGGTGTTGCAACAACAGCCGCAAATTCAAGCGTTTAAGCTGTTAGAAAATCCGCCAAAAACAGATAACCAACGACAAGAACTCCTTGCCAAGTCGGAAGATATCCGTCAGGGATTGGTGAATGGTTACTTATCTTCCTATCGCTATCTCGGTACTTGGGAGGAAAGTAACCAAATTCACGGGATGTATCGCGATGTTTTTAAGTTGCCAGAACCGATTTTACAGGGGTTGCAGAACAGTTATAATCAACTGATTTCTCCCTTTTTATATCAAGGCGATCGCACCGACGACCAAAAAGCCGAAAAACTCTATGCTCAGTTCTTCGATACCCCCCTGCAAAAAGGAGAACGGGAAGCAGTTCAACGCGCCTTGAAATCCACCGCAATTTTGGATGATGCCAAAGCTGGGTTGTTAAATATTAATCAGAAAAAGGTCTGGTTGAAAAAACAAGCAGTGACAATTAAAGAACAGGGAAATTGGGCAGATGTAGAAATTTACGAAGTTTACAACAACCAAACCTTTGATGTTGAGGAAATCTTCTATTCTTTCTCTTTGCCAGAAAGTGCAACGATCGCAGGCATTTGGTTAGGAGATACCGATAAACTTTCCTCGCGCTTTCCTTTCACCGTTTCGCCGCGCGGGGCTGCCCAAAAAGTTTATAATTCCCAAGTACGGCGCGAACGTCCAGTCGATCCGGCATTGTTAGAACAAGTTGGTTCCAGACACTATCGTTTGCGTGCATTTCCCATTCCGCCAAAATTAGGAACTTGGGAAAGAAATAACTCGAATAATCGACCTACAGAAATGCATTTGTGGTTGACTTATAAAGTGATGCGTTCTGAAAATGGGTGGCAACTTCCTAAATTAGGCGAAAAACGCAATATTTTCTGGACAAAAGACACCCAACGCATCCGCAATGGCAAAGCAATTCAGGGGTTTGAAAAAGATTGGTTAGAGGCATCTTTGCCAGCATCTTCCCAATCATCTAGCTGGCATCAGGTTGATATTAATGGCTACCGAATTACTGCCAAACCTCTAAGCGATCGCGATTATGTTTTACCACAAGGTAAGCGGTTTGCAGTCATTCTCGATACTTCTCGCAGTATGGGAAACCAAAAGCAAGAATTAGCCAAAACATTCGATTGGTTGAAGCAAAAAGTTTTAGCTAATAATCAAGCAGAGTTGTACGTAACCGCTGCGGGTGGCGGAGAACCTGAATTTATCGAGGATATTCGCAAGTTTAATCTCAGCAAAAAGACGTTTTACGGCACGCTACAAATTAAGGAAATGTTGCGCCAGTTTGTACAGTTGCAGGGAAATAAAACCTACGACGATATTTTACTGGTGACGGATGAGGGCAGTTACGAATTGTCCGATAATAGCAAGGATGTGCCAAAAATGTCTGCTCCTTTGTGGTTGGTGCATTTGGGTTCTTTACCGCCTGCTTATGATGATGCTACCTTAAAAGCAATTCAAGATAGTGGCGGTGGGGTATCGACTTCCTTGCCGGAAGTATTGCAGCGTTTAGCGACAACGGCAGCTTTTGCGAAACAAATTCAGCCTCCAGTTCAACCTGTAGCAAATGCAGAAACAAAGGAAAAAGTTGAAATTAAACCTACGGTGGTAAGTGTAGTAGATGGTTATGCTTGGTATTTGGAAAAAGCCACCGATGCCGCAACAACCTCGCCGGGTTTTGAACCATTTGCGGCGCGAATGCTGGTGCAGGGATTGAGTAAGCAAATTGATGGGAAACAACTAGGGCAACTTGATGGGATACATGCGATCGCAAAAACCTATAAAATAGTCACGCCCTATTCTTCCATGATTGTTCTCGTCAACGACGAACAACGGGAAGCACTCAAAAAAGCAGAAGCAGCTGCCGACCGCTTCGACCGTAAGGTGGAAAATGGTAAAGAGCGGTTGAATAAACCTAATAATCCTCTCAATACCAGCATCCCAGAACCGGGAATGGCGATCGGGTTGAGCGCGATCGCGCTTTTCCTAGCGGCAAACAGAAAACGATACAATCGTTGCTAATAGCTAATGGCTAATGGCTAATTGTTTTTCCCCCATTAGCGATTAGCCATTAGCTATTCCCAAGCAAGAATGGAAATGAGTAAATTTCTCACCCTGAAGTTTTTATTGATGTTACTGCTGTTAGGTGTTGCCGCTTGCAGTAGCGAGGGACGCACCCAAAAAAAATTGGAGAAAGATAGCGTTGCGATCCAAAGTTCTGAAACTAACTTGACTTTCAATAATATTACTCTGGAACAAACCGACGCACAGGGGCGACCTTTGTGGAAAGTGAAGACTCAGCAAGCAATCTACAGCAAGGATAAGAAAACTGCTCAAGTTCAAAATCCCTTCGGTGACTTGTTTCAAGATGGAAAGTTAGTCTATCAAATCACCGCCCAACAGGGGGAAGTTTATGAAGAGGGAAATAAAATTATTTTAAGGGGTCAAATTGTTGCCGTAGATACTCAAGATGGGGCAGTTTTGCGCGGTAATGAAATGGAATGGCGACCAAAGGAAGATGTTTTAATTGTCCGCAACCAAGTTAATGGTACTCATAAACAAATGCAAGTCGCGGCGCAAGAAGCGAGGTCGTTTAGTCGCGCCAGACGAATGGAATTAGTCGGTCAGGTGGTGGCGACAGCTAAAGAACCACCTTTACATCTCAAGGGAGAATATTTAGTTTGGCAGATGGAACAGCAAAAAGTAATAAGCGATCGCTTCATCCAAATCGACCGCTACGATAAAAAAAATACCATCACCGACCGCGCATTGGGGCAGCAAGGAGAAGTTGACCTCAAAGCTAAAACTGCTACCCTCAAACAAAACGCCCAAGTCATTGTATCCACCCCTCCCGTCCAAGTTAGCAGTAACTTAATGGTTTGGAACCTCAACGCCGAAACTATTACTTCGGATCAACCAGTTCAAATGTTCCATAGCGAACATCAAATGACAGTAACCGCCATGAAAGGACGAGTCGATTTAAAACCAAAAATTGCTTATTTAAATGGCAGCGTCCAAGGGGTAGAAATGCGACGACAATCGAAAATATTTGCCGACCAAATGACTTGGTTTCTTCCCACCCAAGTTGTAGAAGCGACGGGAAATGTCAACTATCAACAAGTTAACCCACCGATGAATTTAAGCGGACCAAAAGCTGTGGGAAAACTTCAGGATCAAACTGTAAGCGTCAGCGGCGGCGGGAGTGGTAACAATGACGGTCAAGTCTCGATTGAAATTATTCCGGAACAATTGAAGAAGCGGTAATGGGTAATTGGTAATTGGTAATTGCTAATTGCTAATTGCTAATTGTTAATTGGTAAAATGTATTCCTATTACCCATTACCCATTACCTATTACCTATTACCCATTACCCACCAAAGACAATTTCAATGCGCTTGGCATCTCCCAAATGCGATCGCACGTTTACGCTACTAGGATGGGGAACAATCGTCGTCGGGGGAGGCGTTGCACCCCACTGTTGCACTAATTTTTGCAAAAATCGGTCTTGTTCGGCGCGTAACCCGATGATATCGCCGCCGCGATTGATAATCGTAAACCAAACTAACCCGCGATCGCGCGTTGGCATTACCCCCGCTAACGCACTCACATCCCGCAGGGTGCCGGTTTTAATCGCCGTCGCGGTGGGAATCTGCCGCTGGACCATTGTACCCGTGAGATCGCTCCCCGAAACTGGAAATACATCCCCAATATTCAGTCCGTAGGGTTGCAATTTGCGTTGAATTGCTACTAACATCGCACAAGCGGCGCGGGGAGAAATGCGATTTTCTACCCCCAGTCCGGAACCGTTAATCAATTGTATTTCCCCTCTGGGGAATCCGGCGATCGCTGCTGCCTTATTCGCCACCACTTGATGACCCCCCACTAAATCCGCAATCTTTTGCGATAGCTTATTATCGCTGTAGACATTGACAATTTTGAGAATTTGTGATAATGGCAGCGAGCGATGACGTAACAGCAATTGAGTCGAGGTTGGCTCGGGCGCAACGATGACGTTACCGGCAATTTGTAACAGGGGTTTGGGGGTTCCGGGAGCCATGGAACGGTGGGCTAAACTGGCAATGCGAGGCCAAGTTTTAGCATTGAGTCCAAGTTTGAGCAATTGACCCGATTCGGCGAGGGTAGGGGCGTAATTCATGGCGAAATTGCCGGAAACGATGAGATTGCCAGAGACGCGGCGGATGCCCATGCGATTGAGGGCATTGCCGAGAGCGATCGCTTCCTCCCACAGAAACACCGGATTGCCCCGCCCAGACACCACCATATCCCCCTGCAACACCCCATTTTGAATCGGCCCAGTAGCGCTAACAAGCGTTTCAAACTGGTGGGAAGGTTGCCAAATTGTCAGCGCCGCCAACGTTGTAGCAATCTTTGTCAGGGACGCCGCAGGTTTTGGCGTCGTCCCCTGCTTATTCGCCAACAATACCGGGCCAGACTGCATCCACACCGCCTGTCCCCCGCTGGGGCCTTTACTCGCTAAATCTTTGAAATATTGCGCTAAGGTCGCCGTCGTAGCTGGCTCTGGCTGCGCTGGAACGACAAATCCGGGCGTATCCAGCCAAGATAGTCGCTTATCAGCATCCAGTTTAGAGCGATGCAGTCCTGCCATATCCAGCCATACAGACATTACCCCAGAGCTAAATAATTCCAGCATGTTTCCGTTCTCTCCAATTCACGCATCGGGCAGGTGGGCAGGTGGGCAGGTGTGCAGGTGTGCAGGTGAGATTTTCAGAGAGATTTAACGACAGATTTTGGTTTCTACCGGAAAAGCAAGTTAAATAGACTTAAATTTCCTCACTCGCACACTTAGCTGGGGAAAGCCACATAACCCACGAGCTATTGACCCAAGATCGAATCCCAGACAGTAATCATACCGATCCTTTGCCTCTTAAAACTGTTGCAATAGTGTTTTTCTCCCACCTCGCCCACCCAAAAGGGTCGGTTGCGCGTTCAATTGTCTGAAACTGCCAAAGATTACTATAGGAAAAATCTGCGACTTGGAACGACAGATCGCAGCTGTGAAACCGGGTTTCTAGGCAAAATCTGCGACAAGCAACCAGAGATCCCAGCTGTGAAACCGGGTTTCTAGGTCGCCCAAGCGTAAGTCCTCGATTATGGGTAAAACCAGCCCCCCTACTCACCTGCCCCCTGCCCCCCTGCTTAAGAAGCTCAAGCATCTGGCGGAGCGGTTCCCAATAGGTATATCTTGGGATCAGAGCCATATGGCACGCGCGAAGGTCGCGGGTGGGGAAAGCTGTTGCAGTTTATTGAAGATACTACTTCCACATCTGCCAAATCTCCCCGATCTGGGTGAGATTCGGGTGAGAGCCATCTGGTAGAATTTTTGAGGTTTCTATAACTTTGATCAATGGGATCAACTCGCGCACGAATTGCAATTGACGCTATGGGCGGCGATTTCGCACCCTCCGAAATCGTCGTAGGGGCGCTCAGAGCCAGGGAAGAATTGGATGTCGAGGTGTTGCTGGTGGGGGATGTCCCTCAGATCGAAGCGATTCTAAACCAACACACCAGTTCTCATAACATTGAAATTGTGCCTTCAGAAGGCACAATCGAAATGCACGAGGAGCCACTTAGCGGCTTAAAACGCAAGCCCAAAGCTTCGATCAACGTCGCGATGGACTTGGTGAAGCAAAAGCGGGCGGATGCGGTCGTCTCAGCCGGACACTCCGGGGCGGCTATGGCAGCGGCTTTACTGCGTTTGGGAAGATTGCCGGGAATCGATCGCCCAGCGATTGGTGCGGTTTTTCCGACGATGATTGCGGGCAAACCCGTACTGATCTTAGATGTGGGAGCGAATGTGGATTCGCGTCCTAAGTTTTTGGATCAGTTTGCCGTCATGGGGTCGGTTTACAGCAGATACGTGCTGGATGTGGAAAATCCCAAGGTGGGGTTACTCAACATCGGCGAGGAAGAGTGCAAAGGCAACGATATGGCAATTCGCGCTCACCAACTGCTGAAGGAAAATCCCAAAATTAATTTTGTGGGCAACGCCGAGGGGCGGGATGTCCTTTCGGGCAATTTTGACGTGATCGTTTGCGATGGCTTTGTCGGCAATGTGTTATTAAAATTTGCCGAAGCTGTAGGCGAAGTGATGCTAAACATCGTCAAAGAAGAGTTACCCCAAGGATTGAATGGGATGTTGGGGACAGCAATCCTCAAACCAAACCTGAAGCGAATCAAGCAGCGGATGGATCACGCCGAACACGGTGGCGGTTTGCTGTTGGGAGTAGCGGGAATTTGCATTATCAGTCACGGATCTTCCCAAGCACCTTCGATATTTAATGCAATTCGCTTGGCAAAAGAAGCCGTCGATCACCAGGTACTGGAACGCATTAGTTCCCAGTATCAGAAAACCGCTGCTCAGGCGGCTGATGGAGAATAATGTTGGAACAATTTCAGGCAGGCATTGCCATTACAGGGTGTGGGGCTTGCACTCCGCAAGCTAGTGTGGATAATTTCGGACTCTCTCAGATTGTAGAAACATCTGATGAGTGGATCGCAACCAGAACCGGGATAAAACAGCGGCGTTTGGCGTCGCCAGAGGATTCCCTCAGCGCGATCGCAACATCTGCTGCCAAAAATGCGCTAGAAATGGCAGCGATCGCACCAGAAGATCTAGATCTGATTATCCTGGCAACATCTACCCCTGACGACCTGTTTGGCAGTGCCAGTCTTATTCAAGCGCAACTAGGCGCAACTCGCGCCGTCGCTTTTGACCTCACCGCCGCTTGTTCGGGGTTTGTCTTCGGAATGGTCACGGCGGCGCAGTTCATTCGCATGGGCGTTTATCGTAACGTACTGTTAATTGGAGCCGATGTCCTCTCCCGTTGGGTAGATTGGACAGATCGCAGCACCTGCGTATTATTTGGAGATGGAGCAGGGGCTGTGGTGTTACAGGCATTGGAAGGATGCGATCGCCTACTCGGATTTGAACTCAAAAGTGACGGCACTCAGAATCACTTCCTCAGCCTAGCTTACCAAGCCCAGCCCCAAGAACTGATTCCAGGGGTTAGTGTCGCCAAAGGCATCTACCAACCCATTACCATGAACGGTCAAGAAGTCTATCGCTTCGCCGTGAAAAGAGTCCCAGAAGTTATAGAAAAAGCCCTTTTTAGAGCCAATCTCAGCGTTGACCAACTAGACTGGTTACTCTTACATCAAGCCAATCAAAGAATACTCGACGCCGTCGCCTCTCGCCTCAAAATTCCCGATAGCAAAGTTATCAGCAATCTCGCCAACTACGGCAATACCTCCGCCGCCTCAATTCCCATCGCCCTCGATGAAGCCGTCCGTCAAGGCAAAATTAAAACAGGAGATACTATCGCCGCCTCTGGTTTCGGTGCAGGATTAACCTGGGGTGCTGCTATCTTCCAATGGGGTTAGTTATTTGCTAATTGCTAATTGCTAATTGCTAATCGTAAGGGTAAGCAATTAATTATTAGCAATTATCTATTAACATCTGACGGAAAGTTTGAGGACAAGTGCTATGAATTTAACCATACAGGATTTTGAGAAAATACAAGAATTATTGCAAGATGCTTCTCTAGATTATCAGATGGAATTGCAAGATGGAAATATTGTAATTATGGGGCCATCAGATATTGTATCCAGTGAAATTAGCGCGCGTTTAATCGCCTTTTTGTTCGTTTGGATTGAACCGCGAAAACTAGGACGATTATTTGATTCTAGCGGTGGCTTTATTCTATCTGATACAAACTTACGCGCCCCTGATGTGTCATTCGTTTCAGCAGAACGATTGCGGCAAAGTCCTCGTGGCTTTGGTCAATTAATTCCTGACATGGTTGTAGAGATTAAATCTAAAACAGATAGGTTTAAAAAAATTGAAGAAAAAATAGAAATGTATCTCGTACTAGCAGCGAGGGTAGGAATAATAATCGATCCAGATCAACAGACAGTAACAATTTATCGCCCCCATAGCGAACCAACCGTCCTGAATAACGAAGATAACCTGACTATTCCAGAATTATTCCCTGGTTGGGAGTTGCCCGTCGCTGAACTATGGCCTCCCGTATTCGATTAAAATTAAGAAAAGTTAAAAGCAGCTAATTTAAGGATAATTTGTATGTCTTTAACCGTTGAAGATTTAGAAAAAATCCAAGGGCAACTGTCATTAGAATATCTAGACTATCAACTAGAGTTGCAAGAAGGAAATATCGTTATTATGGAGCCATCAGATATTGAATCCAGTGAAATTGGAGCCGAGTTGATCAGACTTCTAGGTAACTGGGTTAAGCCTCGCAGACTGGGACGAGTTTTTGACTCAAGTGGTGGCTTTATTTTGCCCAATTTAGACCTACGCGCCCCCGATGTATCCTTTGTTTTAACAGAACGATTGCGTCAGAATCACCGTAATTTTGCCTCTCTAGTTCCCGACTTAGTTGTAGAAATTAAATCCCGTAAATCCAGAGAAAAAAATAGAAGAAAAAGTTCAAATGTTATTGAAAATAGGAGCAAGGGTAGGTATAATAATAGACCCAGACAAACAAACAGTAACAGTTTATCGCTATAGTAGCGAACCAACTTTACTGAACAACGAAGATACTCTAACCATTCCAGAATTATTCCCTGGTTGGGAGTTGCCGGTCGCAGAACTATGGCCTCCTGTATTCGATTAATTGACTGTCTGCCAATTACCAATTACCAATTACCGAAATAAAAATGACAAAAACTGCATGGGTATTTCCAGGACAAGGTTCGCAAGCAATAGGCATGGGATTAGATTTATTAGAACTGCCAAATGCTAAAACTAAATTTGAACAAGCAGAGCAAATTTTAGGTTGGTCGGTTCCCGAAATATGTAAAAGCAAGGAAGACAAACTATCGCGCACGTTTTATACTCAGCCTTGTTTGTATGTAGTAGAAAGCATACTCGCCGATCTAATCAAAGAAAAGGGAAATCAACCAGACTTAGTTGCAGGTCATAGTTTAGGAGAATATGTCGCGCTTTATGCAGCTTCTGTTTTTGACTTTGAATCGGGTTTAAAATTAGTCAAACGTCGTTCTGAATTGATGGATAGTGCCGCAGGTGGGATGATGGCGGCTATCATGGGATTTAAACGCGAAGAATTAGAAGAAAAAATTGCTCAAAATCCTGATGTTGTCCTGGCAAACGATAACAGTTCGTCTCAAGTTGTTATTTCCGGCACGCCAGAAGGAGTAGAAGCCATCCTATCTCAAGTTAAAGCAAAACGTGCCGTTCGTTTAAATGTATCCGGTGCGTTTCACTCGCCTCTTATGGCAAATGCCGCAACGGAATTTAAAGAAGTTCTTGATTCTGTCTCGTTTTCAGATGCTGCGGTGCCAGTATTATCAAATGTCGCTCCAGTACCGTCAGTAGATGGTAGCGTTCTTAAGCAGCGTCTTACCCAACAAATGACCGGATCGGTGCGGTGGCGGGAAATTCAAGCAGAATTACCAAAACAAGGCATTGAACAAGTAATAGAAATTGGCCCCGGTAAGGTACTAACGGGTTTAATTAAACGCGCTTGTCCGGATTTAACTTTGGTCAATATTGGTAGTGCAGCAGATTTGCCTGGTTAAAAACGGGGGCGGGTTTAGTTCAATTATTCGCTGTTGGCAAAGGTGATTGGTAAAACCCGCCCCTAAATACCTCATATCATGTGCGGTTGATTTTCCAGCGTAAATTTATTGTGTTTAAAGTTACCAAATGACTGTTTCGAGCTACCGGGGTTGGATAATCTGGGTATATGCCTGTAGTAGCAACTATTGCATTCAGTGCCTGAGTCCAGACGGGGAAATATACACTGACTGCCAGCTATACCCATCACTGGAAGTAGCAGTGAGAGCAGCGAAACATTTGGTCTAGCAGGATGAAGAGCCAGATGTAACAGATTGATTCTATACTCCTCCCTTGCCAGTATTATTAATGTGGAGAGAAATTAATTATGGGTAGAAATCGCGAACCATTTGCCAGTTTATTGCTATACCATGCCTTTAAGTGGTCGGTTGTTAGCCCCATGTTTAATTGTTACTTTAGGGGGCAGGTTTATGGGGCAGAAAATGTGCCGCAAGAAGGACCTGTGGTGGTCGTCAGCAACCATGCCAGTTACTTTGACCCGCCGATTTTATCCTGTTGCGTGCGGCGTCCGGTAGCTTACATGGCAAAGGAAGAACTGTTTAAAGTCCCCGTTCTCAAGCAAGCGATTGAATTGTATGGTGCTTATCCAGTCAAGCGTGAAGCCGCAGATCGGAGTACAATTCGGGCAGCGCTCAACTATTTGGAAGCTGGGTGGGCGACTGGTGTGTTTTTGCAGGGGACTCGCACGCCAGATGAACGAATTACAGAACCTAAGCTGGGTGCTGCACTGATTGCAGCTAAAGCGAAAGCACCTTTATTGCCGGTGAGTTTGTGGGGGACGAGTCAAATTTTGGCGGAAGGTTCTGCAATGCCTCGTCTGGTGCCGGTGACGGTGCGGATTGGTGAGTTAATCGATCCCCCTAGTTCTACAGATCGCCCAGAATTAGAGTCGATAACCCAGCGGTGTGCGGCCCAAATTAACGCGCTGTACGATTTAGGACGTTGAGTCAGAGCGAGTCTTTAGCGCGATAGACGCTGTGGGGCGCGATCGCAAGTTAAAATGAGCCATAATCGGTAACAGTTCTTTACTAATGCAAGACTTAAGAGCAGAATTAGCGGCAACGCTAGATGAAGCAGAATGGACTTGGCTGTGTCCCCACGCGAAGCGCGATTCATTGATTGTAGTCGCTACTGGACTCGATTTGGTGGATGTGGGGGTTGCCATCGCCAACGATAACGTACCATCGGTGCAGCGCTGGATCGGGGAACAACTGATCTATAAACCCTCAGATATCCAAAAAGAAGCCTGGAATAGCAACCCAACCCAGCGGTTTAACGCCCTGATCGTACAACCTTACGTACTGATTCAAGAACTGCCAGCTGCTTAAAATCGGCGTACCGGGTTTAAGACTTCCCTATCTCGTAAGTCATGGAACCAGATTATCTTAACTCAATTCTCGGGCATCTACCTGGAGAAAAGATGAGTGAACCACCTGCAAAAAATTTTTGGAATCGACTGAGTAATTTGGCGCTGGTTCGCTTTCTGCTTTTCTTTGCGTCGGGATGGGCGCTAGTACAGCTGTTAGCTTACTTTGAAGGCGTAGTCGTCATTTTCAGCTTTGCTGCGATTATCGCCTTTTTACTCAGCTATCCGGTGAAATGGCTGCGCCGTTTTTTACCCCACGGCGTAGCAGCTAGCTTTGTTTTCTTACTCAGCCTTGTAATAATTGTCGGTTTTACTGCCACAGTTGGATTGACAATATTATCCCAGGGACAACAACTGGTTGACAAGAGTTTGCCCGATTTTCTCAGTTACCTAAACAATTTAGTAGAACAACTTGAGAAATATCTCAATGCTCGTCATGTCAAGGTAGATTTTCGGGCGTTTGAAGTCCGGTTGCAGAACCAAGATATCGCATTTATCGGGACTAGCATTGGGACTATTCTCGCTAGTTCCCCAATTTTGTTGGATTACTTCATCAAGTTTATCTTGATTGAAGTTGTGGCTTTTTTCATGCTCCTCGATGGAGAAAAGCTTTGGAATTTTATCCTGAGATTTGTTCCCAAGCAACAACGTCATAAGTTTACCCTCATCGTTCAGCACAATTTTTTAGAGTTTTTTCGCGGGCAGTTAATTTTAAGTTTGTTTTTTAGCTTTTCGGCGTTCGTTATTTTCTTAGTTTTACAAGTTCCTTTTGCCCTTGTTTTGGCAGCGATCGCCGGAATTTTTCAGATGATACCTGGAATTGGAGCGGCATTAGGAATTAGTTTAATTTGTCTAATTTTATTACCCCAAAACAGTTGGATAGCTCTGAATGTCCTGATTGCTTGCATCGTGATTCAGCAATTCAAAGATAACTTGCTAGCCCCTAGAATTATGCAATATTCGCTCAACGTTCATCCCGTCGTTGGCTTTTTTGCTTTATTAGTCGGGTATAGATTAGCAGGATTGTTGGGAGTTTTTCTGGCAATTCCCATTGCCGGAGTCATTATTAGTTTATTAGAAATTGACGATATCAAAGCGTTAGATAGAAATAAGATTAATGGTTCTGAAAAAAACGGCTGAGAGTCGATCCCGTGCGCCCAGTCACCACCCAAAGGATAGCTCTTGCCCCATCGCGGACGGATTTTTCAACAGGTTCGGGCGGTTTTTCAGAAGGCACTGAAACTGGTTTCAAAACAATTCCCCGACTACCCAAAACAATCTCGCCAATAACACTGGCGCGACGCATGTGGTAATCAGAAGTAATCAAATAAACGCTCTTAATTCCTCTAGCTTTTAAGTCATCTGCCAGGGTAGTAAAATTCGTCACCGTGTCCACCGCCCGATTATCTAAGTGCAAGCGACTCGGTGAAATACCCTCTTTAGCAAAAAACCGTTCTATATACCTTTTATTTGGACTACCGCCAGAAACCCAGATCGGTAAATCTGGATGCTGACGCGCAAATTCTACTGTAAATCTTTCTCGCTCTAAATATTTCGTCGAGCCTCCCAAGACTAATACAGCTTGGGGTTCGTCAAAACTTCTGAGATATCGATATCCTATCCCTGCCAGGAGGGGTAGCAGCAGCGCCGAAACAAACAACCTGCCTTTAAAGCGAGCAGTTTTCTTCTGCTGCTTGTAATCTTGCTTGCTGGAATAGATCCTCAACACCATGAATCAAAGGGATCGCATACAATTACACATTGCCGGAACGTCATTGCCAAGGCTAACGACTCCCCTGTTACAGAATACCCTTAACCGGAGCGGGAAACAGTTGGAAAAACGACACGATTTAACCATTTTCCCTGTAATGCTACACAGGTAGCGCGAGTAGGGGAAAAAGTTAATTATATTACCACAAACACGGGACTGGCGCGATTTGAACGCGCGGCCTAGCGCTTAGGAGGCGCTCGCTCTATCCAGCTGAGCTACAGCCCCAGGTACAAAAGCCATGATAGCAGATCGATGAGTTTCAACTCGACCGCCAAGTTTGATTCCAAGGACTGCCGCCTACTTCTAAACCACACAGCGAACTGCTAGCTTTCAGGATAAGTTTAGATCCGCTGCCGCTCAATTCTCGCAATTCTAAGATTAAATTACCGTGCATGGTATCGCGGCAGGCGAAAGCTAAGCCTTTTTCTGTAGGTGCGCGCAAGGGAGTGCCGGGAAGATTGGTAGTCGCCGTGAGTTCTACCTCATAGTGAGCATTTATTGCCTGCATCTGCCAACTACCCCAAGGCTGAATATTCCAGCTGACTTGGGAATTCCAAGGCACGAATTCGTAGAATTTGCCCTGATAATGCAAGCCAATCATCGCCACCTCTTCCATCCACCACAATACCCCCCTCCTGCCGCCGCCAGCAGTTAAGGCAAGGTCTCCCCCCTTGTGGGTGCGATCAAAAGTAGTTGGTTGAGATTGAGGCGGTGACAAGGGAGAGGGATGACCCGGAGAAATTTTTTCCATATCACCAACGGGTTTTGACCACACCCCCCCCTTGTTAAGGGGGGGCAGGGGGGGATCGGATTTTGGATTTTGGACCCCCCCCTTGTTAAGGGGGGGCAGGGGGGGATCGAATTCAAACCAGTTGCAATTTACCCAAAACCATTTTTGGGGAAAGGCACCGCCCCAATTTTTTTCGCCGTAAGCTGGGGCGTCAGTGAATTCATAGCGTTTGCCGTTCCACTCAATCCACCCAGTTGCGAGGCCGTGTGCCATTAAGATCTGCCATCCTGGTTCAAAAATCTGTAAAAAAGATAACCATCCGGCGGTTGATTGCTGGATTTGTCCAGAGTTTCCCCAGCCGTATATTGGCTTAATTGAATATTGCCAGCGGGCAAAGTTACCAGTACCAGGGTCTTTAAGGTAACCTTGATGCCAAGTAGCGGTGGCTTGATAGCCTTCTTGAACCTGTTGGTCAAAGATTTCTGGGTCGAGATATCCAGGTAGGCTGCATAAATCTGTTTTACCCCAATGACCCAAGGCTAATTCGTCTCGAATTGCCCAAAATTTGTTTACATCCGGGAAAGTGCGGCAGAGATATTCATCATTGGGACCGAGAATTTGTGCGCCGCCGCCGCTGTACGGTTTGCCGCCGATGGGGTCTTCAATCGAGTACATGAACGCGAAGGTTTGGCGGTCTTGGGGTAGGGTGACGCGGTAATACCAACCTTCAAAAAAGCGACGGCTGCTTCCATCCCAATGGTAGCCGCTGTGAGGCGTTTGATAATCGGTCAGATTTAATACCATAGATAGAGGACATTTGTTGCGGCTACACAAACATAGCCTGCTGATGCAGGTAAAGAATCAATCTTTATTATCAGCTATTGCCTTAATCCCCAGTGCCAAAAGCCTCGAAATCCAGATGGGACAAAGTTTTGCCAAAGTTGCGGGTCAAGGTTATTGCTGGGATTGCGCTACCGTCCCCTAAACCGAAGTTGCCCCCTGCGGGGCAACTTCCGTTGGCCCAAACCCTTGCTTTGCTTTACTCATAGCCATTTTGCCTCAAAATTGTGTAGTTATGTAAGACTAGCGATATGCCTCCCTTCCCCTGGGCGAACGCACAGAATATGTTTTACAATGGGTTTTAAGATAACATCGGCTGAAATCCCCGCCACGTAAGGGTTCGATTGATTGTAGTCATGTAAGGGAATTGCCACAATCTGGAAAGTCTTCTGTGTAGGTGTTACTCAAGCAGAATTGCTTGAGGGTTCGCCGCAGGAAACCATACATCAATCGACCACTCGAACTTTTGGAGTCTTGTAGCTCTAGAAACTCAGCATCAAACCTGTGACGCTCCTCTCTCACCCGGTCAAATTTTGGAGATAGGTTGTTGATGTCCTCTGTATCCATTGATATTTCCTTTTTGCGAAATAACTAAACTTTGTTGAAGTATTCTTTGCCAAGCAACAACGACTAATTAGTAAGCTCCTTGGCTGCAAGAGCAAGATCGAGCAATTGGGTGAAATAATGGAAATCTATAGAACATCAGGAGTTCAAAAATTACATAACTCCTGATGTTTGTCACCCTCTTGCTGTTATTCTGAACTGACTGTTTCTACTTCCTTTCCAGCTTAAGACTATCAACGCTTGTCGTCTGTTTTACCTTGACCACCTGCCTAAAAGCCCACCTGCTCACTTGCTTTCTAATCAGTATCCTTCGGGCGATAAAGGAGTAGGTTAGTAGATCCACCAAAAATACTATAATTGTAGTACATGGGTGACGCAAGCTGAGTGGCATTATTTTGTGAGTCGAGGCTGGCGTTTGTGACAACTATTTTTAATAGGTCAGGTAATTATAAATTTTTGGCAAAGCCAATGTCGCAGGGATGTCACAAGTGCGAGAAAGCATCACTAACCATTGCAGCGTCAAGCTAAATGATGCTGACTAACTTAAGTCGCCCTAGGGTGACTGGCGCTGACTTGTGTCGCGCTGATTTATGAAACACAAAGTTAAGCGACACTAATTTCAGGGATGCGAATCCGCGCAAATTTATTGTGATTGCAGCATATTTACTGTAAAAAATGCACACTTTTGGCTCAAATGTTTGCGAAAAAGAGAGCTAAAACCCGCTAGATCGTGTTGTGATTTTCAAAGGTGAACAAATGAATTATGAACTTGAAGATATCTTGTCAAATCGGGAAAATGGAGATCTATTGTCAAAGTCTTCCGCGAATGTGATGAAGCTAGCTCTAGAGTATGCCAAGTTAGCAGATCTTCCAAATCCATCATAACAGGAAGCTGACCGTCTAAGAGAAATATTAGCGCTTGCTAGCGATTGTGAAATTCTGAGTTTTTGGATTGTTGAGGTCGATCGCGTTCTCGGTCATCACCTGGACTTGCTAGATGAAGATGACCGCGAGTCTTATAAAGATCAGCAAGCCCTCATAAAGGACTATGCAGGTACGAAAAATTTTCTCACACCAGCAGACCAGCAAATTAAAGAATACATAAGTTCGCGAAAGCCAGAGCTTTATAACCCAGACGATGAACCTATACCGCGCTAATGGCTTTCGAGAAAGAGAGTACAGCGTGTATACTGTACTCTCTTTGCCTTCTGGCAATTATTAGCTCGCCCCAATCCGCCATTACCATTCTCAAGGAGAGAAACATACAGTAGACAACGGTCAAAGCAACCGTTTCGCTGTTCTTATCCTTGGGGCGGCTCAGGTATTCTAAAAAGCTGATAGCACCTCGCTTAACTACAGCGCCCGCTAACTAGGGGTAGGGATAAATTTTCTGCTTTTAGTTGGTGGGCTTTTGTAATAATTAGTCTGGCAATTTATCTGTTGGGAACAGTCAATTGAGATCTGATCTCCCTTGCACATCTGGAACGCTCACGAAACTGAATGACCCAGGGGTGTAGGTGCCATCGCTTCCACCAATCTGGTCAATTCCCAACGCTCAGCGAAGTCTCGCCCTCACAGCCAAGGACAACAGCTATTTTGGGAAGGTAAAACTAAACAGGCGCTTAGTTTGAGGTTGGCTAGCAACAAAAAAGGGCAGCGATGACACTGCCCCACAAGTTGTTGCTGCGATCGCATGAATCAATGCACAAACTGGGCTGCGTTCGCGCAAGCTAGGGTATGCATATCGCTGCCAAAACAGTCGGCAACCAGCGAATCACGGGAAACGCGCACAGTGCCAAAAGGCTAAAGACATCGGTCCCAAGTGCTATAGCATCAAGATGGCAGTCAAATCTTGCACCACAACGAAATTTGATGTAAAATATTTCCAATTTGTAGCGGTCTTTATGCCTCAAAAAGTTTCAAAGACTAAAAGCAAAACCCCGACATTTGTAGTAGAGATACCCAGACTGGTATCAACAACAGATGCCGGGGTTTTATCGTCTAAATTTGCAGCTGGCAGACAACTTTATAACGCTTGCTTAGGTGAAGCGATGCGTCGCCTAAGATTGGTCAAGCAGTCCCAGAAATATCAAGCAGCTAGAAAACTGAAGGAGAATAGAAGTCAAGCTTTTAAAGAAGCCAATCAAGCATACAGTTATAGCGAGTATGACCTACATGTTTTTGCTACCACTATCCGCAATTCTTGGATTAACAAGCATATTGACTCCAATCCTGCCCAAAAACTAGCTACTCGCCCATTCGGGGCATCTCAACGAGTTGCCTTTGGTCGCGCCAAAAAGGTCAGATTTAAGGGCAAGAATCAGCTAGATTCCTGGGAAGGTAAGTCAAATAAAACTGGGATTAGATGGCAGCAAGAAACATTGGTTTGGGGCAGTCTTAAACTCAAGCCGTATTTAGAATCTTACGCTTTGGTAATCCTTCACGGCTTAAACAGTCCAATTAAGTACGTCCGGCTATTGCGTCGTCGATTAAACGGTAAAACTTTCTACTATGCACAGTTAGTTTGTTAAGGTAGACCATTTCAGAAGCCGAAAACTCGCATCTGGTCTGGCGTTGTTGGGTTAGACATAGCGCCGTCTACTATCGCCATTGTTGGTGATGACTCAGCCAAGTTAACTTTATTTGCATCCGCACTGAAGTTTACGGATAAGAAGATTCGCTTGCCTTCACAGAAAAATGGAGCGGTCTAGGAGGGCGAATAATCCCAACAACTACAACTGGGATTTCATTCGGAAAGGTCGTAAAAAGAAGGGGACAGTCAAGAAAGGTAAGAAAACCACCGAAGAATTCCAAAGCTTATCAGTCTACCAGAACAAGTAAAGCTAATTTAGAAAGAAAGTTGGCGGCTCACAGAAAATCACTGCACGGGAGATTGGTTAATGAAATTATAAGCCTTGGCAATACTGTTAAACTAGAAAAGTTATCCGACAAAGCGTTAAAAAAATTCTTCGTAAAATTAGTAATCAAACGCGCACCAGGGGAATTTGTATCGCATTTAAGACGTAAGGCTGAAAGTGCTGACGTTACTGTGATAGAATTCTTAACCGCTACAACTAAGCTGTCGCAAACCTGTCAATATGGAATTCTCAAAAAGAAAAGAGAGTTCTTTGTCAGAGAGACTTATATTCAGCATTTTTATCCAGGTTTGTAGACGAAAACCTGCTCCAAGTAGATCAAGCTAAATTAGCTTGGTCAGGTATGGAACCATTCCTGTTGGCGGCGTGCTTCCAGGCGACTAAAACAGAAATGCGCCTCGCGAGTAGATCGACGAGTTTCTGCTGACTTTGGCATCTTTCCAGAGTCAGAGCGAGTCGCCACAAAAGTTTTAAATACTGATGTTAATGTCTTGGATGTTGTACCTTCGGGGAGAGCCAAGAAGAGGCATCATTCTATTTAGAACCCCCCTCCCTTTAGGGCTGGGGTGGCTTCAGCTCGCGGATTTCCCCTACCTGTTGGGTATACGTTGCATCATCCAACACCGGCACGCTTCCTTCTAAAGAAATATCTTCAGCTAAATCGATCCAAGACTTGCAGCCGCCGTATTCCGGCAGGTACTGAATTTCCCGGACTTGAGGCAGTTTGTACGTCCTCAGTAATAATACGTACAGTGGCTGGCGCGGCTTCCATTTCAGGCGCGTGCTGGCAAACTCCTCGTTCCAAATATGATACGGTAGCAACGCCGCTACAGTTTCCGCTTCGCTTACCTGAAAAATATCCGTAATTTCAGCCCAACTACCGATGCGAATCGTTTCCGGATGCCAACCCGATTCTACTGGTTGCACTCGTATTGCATAATCGGCTTTAAGCAGTTCAGCGCGTTGATGTTCAAAAGTCGGATAGAGCAAAACTCGGTTATGGGCAACTTTA